>JACZYI010000033.1 GCA_022571175.1 Pseudomonadota bacterium | reverse complement strand
AAATAACCATCAAAATGCATCGCTCTTCCGCTCGTGCCAGCAGCCTGTCATGAGCCCAGAGAAGCGCCTCGCCATCAATATTTTCCTTCAACAAACCTTCCCGCATCATAAGTCCCAGGCTTTTTCGTGCCCGCCGCCAAGGCATGTCTGCAGTTTTATAGATAATATGGCGAAGTTCATTCAGCCGTCCCGGATGAGCGGCCTTGCCCTCTGACAGCCATTTCTCACGCGTTTTGCCACCCTTCCAGGCCTTGGTGGTAAAGCCCAGAATTTCCACGCGCACACCGCACCGCTCCAGGGTGCGTGTTAGAATATCAGCGCTGAGTGCGGCCACCGAGATTGGCCGGCCCCGCATGGAACCGGAATTGTCGATCAGAAGGGTCACAATCGTATCCCGAAAAATATTTTCCACCTCGCGCTTGAAGGTCAAGGGAGACATTGGGTTGGTGATGACCCGGGCAAGCTTGGCCGAATCCAGCAATCCTTCATCAAGATCAAATTCCCACCAGCGATTTTGTTTAGCCATCAACTTGCGCTGCAAGCGGTTGGCAAGCTTTGTGATGATGTTTTGCAGGGGCTCCAGTTGCCGGTCCAGCTGTGCGCGGAGCCTGGTAAGCTCTTCTTCGCTGGCCAGGTCAGTGGCCGCGATAACCTCATCGAATTCACGCGTAAATATTTTATAAAAAGCGCTCTCTGGCATTTCTGAGAACGGCATATTGGGGCGCCAGGGCGCGGCGGCATCTCCTATATCCTGCATGGCAGACTCGTCACCATCTTCGCTCATATCGGCGTCTATGGGAACACCGCTGATGGCGTCTTCGGCTTCTAACGCGGCACTTTCATCATCCATTTCATGGGGAAGATCATCGCCTGAGCCCTCTTCAGAACCTTGTGCATTGGGGTTGGTGGCATCCGAGCCATCCTCTCCCGCTTCTTGATTTTCTGAATCGAGATCGCTCAACAGATCAAGATCACCCAAAATCTTCCGTACGGTCTCGGCAAAGCTGGCCTGGTTCTCCATGCAGTCTTTCAATTGATCCAAGTGTTTTCCAGCGCGGGACTCAATCGAGCTCTGAATTAATTTGAGGGCAGGCGCAGTGCCTTTAGGGGGCGCTGTATCAATCAGCCGCTCCCGAACCAGCAGATCAAGCACTGCTGACAAGGAAATCTGCTCCTCTGCAGTGGCAGAAAAAAGTCCTGCCTCGCGACAGCGCTCGGTTTGAACAGCATTGAGATTTTTGGCGACCCCCACCATGTCGCGGGCACCGATACACTCGACCCTTATCTGTTCAATCGAATCATAAACACCCAAAGCGGAAGGAGTTTTTGGCTGGCGCGCACTGTGGATATCCCGATCATGATAGCGGCGTCTGAGGGCATAAGAATCAGCCAGGCCCCTTATGCGGCTGACTTCCCGCGCTTTCAGGGCATCGGTAGGTTCGGGCAGGGTCAATCCTTCGGGCTGAGTGTTGTTCTCCGCGATGGCATAATCCACCCTCAGTTCGCCATCTTCGGCGATGGCGCGAGTTGTGGCTTTGACCGCGGTTTTAAACTGTTGTTTTTTTGCCCCGTAGTGAACCATTATGTCTTGCTGGCTGCGTCCTCAATATTCAAGGCCGATTCGGGCAGCTCCTTACCGAAGCAACGCTGATAATATTCCGCTACAATCGAGCGTTCTGCTTCATCACATTTGTTCAGAAAGGTAACCCGAAAGCCAAAGTCAATATCATCAAATATACTGGCATTCTGGGCCCACATAATCACTGTTCTGGGCGACATTACGGTGGAAATTTCGCCAGCCATAAAGCCTGCCCTTGTCAAGTCTGCCACCCGCACCATTTTTGAAACCAGTTCCCGTCCGGTCTTGTTATTTAGCTCAGGCTCCTTGGACAGAACAATCTTGCATTCGGCCTCATGGGACAGATAGTTGAGCGTGGCCATAATGTTCCATCGGTCCATTTGTCCCTGATTGATTTGTTGGGTGCCATGATAGAGCCCGGTGGTATCGCCCAGGCCAACCGTGTTGGAGGTTGCAAAAAGCCGAAAGGCAGGATGTGGGCGAATAATGGTATTTTGATCCAGCAGGGTCAGCTTTCCTTCCACTTCCAATACGCGCTGGATGACAAACATCACATCCGGGCGACCGGCATCATATTCGTCGAATACCAGAGCCGTGGGCGACTGAATGGCCCAGGGCAGCAAACCCTCCCGAAATTCTGTCACCTGCATGCCATCCTTGAGCACAATTGCGTCTTTGCCGATCAAGTCGATACGGCTGATGTGGCTGTCCAGATTAATGCGGATGCAGGGCCAGTTCAGCCGGGCCGCTACCTGCTCAATATGGGTGGATTTTCCGGTTCCATGAAAGCCCTGAATCAAAACTCGTCGGTTATAGGTAAAACCGGCCAGAATGGCCTTGGTGGTCTCAGGGTCAAAAACATAACTCTCATCAATATCGGGCACATGCTCCCCCCGCGCTGAAAAAGCGGGTACGTCCATATCCATATCGATGCCAAAAACTTTCCGCGCCGCGATACGGCGGTCGGGCAGGTTCAGCTCTGTGAGTGATGCGGTTGCGGTTTTATTCATTATTTTCAATTCGCTTTTCTGGCTTTTCAATTCGCTTTTTCGCGGGTCTCACCCAAGTGAGGCAAGTCCATCCTGTAGCTGATTAAAGGCTTTGATCACTTCTCGCAACATGTGATCGGATTTTGATGTTCCGCCTCCGGCGTCCGGGTGATATTTTTTGACCAACGCCCGATAGCGCTTTCTTATATCAGAAACCCGGGCGCAGGCGTCAAGGCCCAGAATGACAAGGGCTTTAATATCATCTTTCGAGAGCGGACGGTTGAGCGGACCTTTATCGGCGAGATGTCCGCCTGCACCATCCAGAATGTCATGGTGATCCACATATTGGATATTTGGTCCCGACCAGCCACCCGCTCCAGCGCCCAGGGGCCAGGTCGGCCTGTGCCAAGCTGCATCCGCCTGCCTGAAGGCGCTCACGTCTTCAATGCCCATGTCACGAAAGAAATTCCATTGGGCATTATAGACGCGGATATGGTCCAAACAGAACCAGAGCGCAGGCCTTTCGGTCTCTCCCTTATGGGGTGCTTTGAATTCACCCTTGTGAGGACAGCCCTCCCAAAAGCAACGGTGGGGACTTTCGGCGTTGCGACCGTGAAATTTCTCGTATTTTTTCAATTGCTTCTGCTAGGTTTTTAAGAGACCGGATTGAGTTTAACGGAGAAAATGGAAAGATGCCTCTAAAATCCACCATGGAAGAAAAACTCCGCGCTGCATTTTCGCCGACCAAATTGGAGATTGTCGACCAATCCCATATGCATGAGGGCCATTCGGGCTGGCGGGAGGGAGGTAATAGTCATTTCGCTGTGGACATTTGCGCGGCAGTCTTCAAGGGACTTTCCAGGATAGACCGCCAGCGCCTTGTTTACACAGCATTAAAAGAAGAACTTGCGGGCCCGGTTCACGCACTTTCACTCAAAATCAGTATACCGGAGAGCGAGGCTTAAGATTTGGTCCTCACGAGGACAGAGTCCGCGGCGGGTTTCGCCCGTGCCATAATTTTTACTTCAGTTATTTGATTCCGCATGCGCCCAAGAACCTCAAACTCAAATCCGAAATATGAGAAACACTCGCCGACGACCGGGATTGACCGGGATTCGTTAATCAACAGACCGGCAATGGTGATGGCCTCTTCATCGGGCAATGACCAGTCGAACCGGCGGTTCAAATCACGGAGTGTCACGCTCCCCTTGACCCGAATAGCTCCGTCAGAATCAAGTTCAAGGCCCGGCATGGCCTGGTCATGTTCGTCCGTAATCTCGCCCACAATTTCTTCCAGAATGTCTTCGAGGGTGACCAGCCCCATCAAGGCACCATATTCATCCACCACCAGAGCGAAATGAGAACGCCGGTCCCTGAAGGAATCCAGTTGTTCCAAAAGAGTGGTTGTCTCAGGAACAAACCAGGGCTCGGACATGATTTTTTCAATATCAACACTCATTTGCTGGTTGTGCACGGCCCGCAGAATATCCTTGGCGTGCAGCACACCCACAATATTCTCAGCATTGTCCCGATAGAGAGGTATGCGCGTGAACGGGCTGCGAATTGCTTTGGAAACAACAGTATCGGCAGGTTCCCTGATGTTAATCATCATTATGCTGTTGCGATGAACCATAACATCTCCCACCAGCACATCCTCAAAGTCGAGCACGCTGTCCAGCATATCCCGATGTTCTTTGATGATTTTACCTTCGCTGGCTTTAAGATCAATGTGGCCACGAATCTCTTCCTCGGCAGAGAGCAAATCGCCGGAGCTTACTTTGACGCCCAGAATATTCAGAGTTCCGCGCGAAATTACATGCACCACATTAACCAGAGGAGAGAAAATCCAGGTCACAGCCGCGATCACTCGTCCCACGGAAAGTGCCATGCGATCCGGGTTGGAAAGGGCAAAAGTTTTGGGCATCACTTCGGCAAAAATGAGGATCAAAACCGTCATAATAAGGGTGGCATAAAAAATGCCGGTTTCACCAAAAAAGGAAATCAAAATTCCTGTCGCGAGGGCGGAAGCCAGAATATTCACCAGATTATTACCGAGCAAAATACCACCAATAAGACGTTCCCGGTCCTCAATCAGCCCCAGCACCCGAATGGCACGGACATCACCCTCCTTGGCCAATTGGTGCAATCTTGCCTTGGATGCAGCTGTCAGTGCCGTTTCCGAGCCCGAGAAAAAGGCAGAGATGGCCAACAGCACCAAAATGGCGATGAGTGTTATCAATAATATTGTGGTCATAGTCCCGTCAATCTCGCGGCGGCGAGCCGGTTTGGCTCTCAACATGTGTCTCGCTTGCCATATATTAGGGCAATTCTTCTGCAATTCTAGTGCTGGTGGGAAAAATGACTTCGATTTTCCATGATCGGACTTCTAATTTCCGCCATATTCCCATAGAAGGATCAGACAGTGGTGGTTTTGGACGGGCATTTATATTCAGTTCCCCCATTTTGCCCCAATCGGTCAATGCCTGTGATTTTGCTGGCAGTCGTAGTTGAATGAAGGTGACATGAAAAGAGTAAAAACCATAGTTATGGCGGCGCTTGTAGTCGCGTTGGCCGTTGGCGTTTTTGCCCTCATGAGCTGGGATATTCCAGCGCCTGGTGAGAAGGTTGAACGGGTTTTGCCCGATGATGATTTTCCAAGATAAAGCGACAATCAAAAAAGTTCCGAATTTCAAAAAAGGTTTGGCGATCATTTTTGCTTTACCATTCTTTTTGCTGGCATATCCATCCGTTGCCCAGGAGCAGAGTGGCGACGATCAGCGCTCTGAAGAGCAAAATTTGGGGTCTCGAATTGGACCCATGCTCGAGCAAGATGATACTATTGGCACTCCGAGATCCATTCTGCCCGGCCCCTATGTGCCCCTTGGAACCATAGCGGCCAATGTGGAGGCTCCAATAGCGGTGGGAGAGACTCAAGCGGACGAGCCCACCCGTGATGATACTATCGCGGTCTCTGAAATTGATGAGGATTCCAATAGTGATGACAATAAGGGTGAGGAAGACTTATCGGAAGATGACCCCTTCAGGGCAGATGATTTGGGCCGGGTCGATGAGTTGGGAGAACTGGACAGACTGGACCCCGCCACTATTGGATTATTAACCCCCTCCACTGGCGGGTTGCGTGCCGATGTCTGGTTGGGTACTGCGCGCGAAAAAATAGAAATACTGTTTGCCATGATGCCGGTGGCAACACGCTCGCCGGCAGTGAATGAGATCGTTAACAGGGTCTTGTTGTCGGCCACCAATCTCCCTTTGCCAGCTGGTGCCACCCGATTGGCCGGGCGCGATCCGGAACTGGCGGAATTCATTGATTTGGGGCTTTTGGAGGTGCGGCTTGAAAAGCTTGCCTATGGCGGGAAACTCTCGGGGCTCCTGAGTATGCTCGATCGAATACCGGGGGAATTATTGTCGCCCGCCATTCAGAGATTGCGGGTTGATGCCTATCTTCTTGACGGCGATGTGGCTGGGGCCTGTGCGGCTTCCCATAATGCTCGGTCGGAGGATGGGGCCGCGTATTGGCTCAAGGTCTTGTCCTTTTGCCAGGCTTTGAGTGGTGATGAGGCAGGCACTTCATTTAGTTTGAGCCTTTTGGCTGAAACCGGGGAGGCCCCCAGATATTTTGTGAGGCTGGTTGAAGAAGTGCTTGATCTTGCTTTGATCGATGCAGAAGGTGAACGGACACTGGCCCCGGCCCCTGACATGCCAACCGCAGACCTGAACGCACTGACGCTTGCTCTTCTCAGGACCGTGGGAAGAGAGGTGCCCTTTAACGTTCTGGATGGTGCCCCGCCCATGGTTTTGCGGGCGACCGTTGAGCGGGCTGATTTGCCACTGGATTTTAGGGCGGATGCAGCTGAAGCAGCCGTAGTGCGCGGTGCCGTCGATGGCGAAATATTGGCCAAAGTCTTTGATGCCATGAGTTTCACTGAAGGCGAAAGGGAATCGGTCATTATTTTGGCCGAGACCGAGCAGGGTTCGCGCATCGATGGTTTGATATATTCAATGGCCCTTGAGGAAAGCGATGCCCGGAAAAAAGCCGACCTGGTTGTTCTTGGCTGGAAGCGCGCTGGTCGCCAAAACACGCGCTCTGCGGTAGCACCGGTTTTGGTCAGGGTTGTGGAAACCATTTCAGTCACCGAAGAGTATATATCCTTTGCTGAGACGGCGGGTCGTGTGAGCCTTTTTGCCCGAAGGGGCGACCTGGCAGAGCTGTGGTATGCGCAAGTTCGTTCCCTGGCGGCGAAAGCCGATCTGGAAGCGACCAAAGCGCTTGTTAACCTATGGCCCTTGATGATAGCTGCTGACCAGGGGGAGATGATTCCCTACTCAGAAAATATTTTGAATCTGTGGCGTCAGAGTCTTTCTGTCCTGCCTTCTGATGAACAATATCGTCGGGTGGGTTTTTTCCTGGGTGTAATAGAAGCGCTTGGCTACAAAGTGCCCTCCAGCTATTGGGACGAAAGCCTGAAGGCCCCGAAGGTGGATGCAGGGCGTGCGCCCTCAGCCCCGCTTTGGCGTCAAATGCTGGTGGCTTCCAGAGAAGAAAAAAGAGGAGAAACTTTACTTTTGAGCCTTGCGGTTATTGGGGAAGATGGTTTTTCCAACTATTCCAACGCGGCTCTCACATCCCTGATCAGGGCTCTGGTGGATACCGGGTTTGAACCGGAAGCCAGAACCCTGGCTGTTGAGGCACTTATTGAAACCGGTTTCTAGAAATCAGTTTCAGCGGGAGGCAGGTTTTGGACGACCAGACGATCATTGAGATTTTTCTGGAAGGGCTGGTGGCTGAACGCGGCGCTTCAAGAAATACTCTGGTTTCTTACAATCATGATCTGGTCCTGTTGGTTGGGGTGGTCAAAAAACCTCTACTCAAAATCTCGAGTGAAGATTTGCGTGCCTTTATGGCGCATGAAGAAAAAAGGGGCATGGCAGCTACCACCACCCTGCGCAGATTGTCCGTCATTCGTCAGTTTTTTCGCTTCGCCTTTAGAGAAAATTATCGTAGCGATGACCCTTCCACAGGGCTTGAGAGTGCTCGCAAGCCAAAGCCCTTGCCGAAAACCCTGTCGGAAGCGGATGTGGATGCGCTGATCAATGAAGTTCACAAGCGTGCGCAAGAACAGCTAAATTTCAGGACGCTCAGAAATGTTGCTCTGGTGGAACTTCTGTATGCGACTGGCATGCGATCAAGTGAACTTCTGGAACTCAAACGAAACGCGACGCTCGGGAACCGCCGCACATTGACCATCAGGGGAAAGGGTGGTCGCGAGCGAATTGTTCCCCTCAGCAGGCCCGCGATTGATGCTCTGCACAAGTATATTCAGATATTGAAGGAGACCCCGCAGTTTGACGACAATCCATATCTATTTCCCTCCCGTTCCAAATCGGGACATTTAACCCGGGTGCGCATGTACCAGCTTCTGAAATCGCTTGCCCTTCAGGCGGGCCTCAACCCGCGGAAAATTTCGGCCCATATTATAAGGCACGCCTTTGCTACACATTTATTGTCACATGGCGCTGATTTGCGGGCCGTTCAAAAAATGCTGGGCCACGCGGATATTTCCACCACTCAAATCTATACCCATGTCTTGGAAGAAAGACTAAAATCTCTGGTGGTTGAACATCATCCCCTGAGCGACCTCAGGAAGCTATAAACCTTGACTATGGGGGAGGGAGAGGTCTTGACTTGACGTGACAGTAATTCAAGGGTGCAGCACATGGCACCATGCGGATTGTGAAAGAAGATACAGGGTATTCAGGGTATGATGACGTTTCTCGATTTTGAAAAGCCGGTGGCAGAACTTGAAGGCAAGATCAGAGAGCTGCGCGCTTTGGCCAGTGGCGAGGAAGGGGTCAATATTTCTGATGAAGTAGGACGGTTGGAAAACAAACTCGATCGCATGCTTCGGGATACCTATCAAAAACTGTCACCCTGGCAAAAAGTCCAGGTGGCCCGTCATCCGGAACGGCCCCATTTTATCGACTATATTGAAGCCCTGATCGAAGATTTCACACCCCTGATGGGAGATCGCAACTTTGGAGATGATCACGCTATCATCGGCGGGCTAGGCCGCTTCAAGGGACAGCCGGTGATGATTATGGGTCACGAAAAAGGGTCAGATACGGAGGGACGCCTTCAACATAATTTCGGCATGGCGCGTCCAGAAGGCTATCGCAAGGCCATTCGCCTGGTGAATCTGGCCGATCGCTTTGCACTACCGGTGATAACGCTTGTAGATACACCTGGGGCCTATCCGGGTGTTGGCGCTGAAGAGCGCGGACAGGCGGAAGCCATTGCCCGGTCCACGGAGGCATTCCTACAACTGCGGGTTCCTGTGGTTTGCTGTATCGTTGGCGAGGGCGGTTCGGGCGGTGCGGTTGCGCTGGCCGCAGGCAATAGGGTTTTGATGTTTGAACATGCCATTTATTCGGTCATATCGCCTGAAGGCTGTGCGTCTATCCTGTGGCGAACGGCAGAAAAAGCCCAGGATGCTGCAATCGCATTGAAAATTACCGCTGAAAATTTATTGGCTCTTGGTGTGATTGATGAAATTGTTCCAGAACCGGTGGGCGGTGCTCATCGCGCACCCAAGCTCGCTATGGACGCCCTCGAAAAATCCCTGGATCGTGCGCTGGGTGATTTGAGTTCGGTGCCTGGGGAGAGATTGCGAACACTCAGGCGAGAAAAATTCCTTTCCATGGGCGTGTGATCCGGGGAATTTTGACCATCATCAGGCCAAAAATCGGGGTCATTTACGAGTTTTCCACAGCCTATTCCTGCAGTTTCCCACCGGTTTATCCACAAGATGTGGGGTTTTTTCGTTTATCTCATACTTTATCTTGACCTTTCCCCCTTATGATCGGCATACTGAAAATTGTGCCGATTGCGACCCCTGAGGGGGGTTCTGATTCGGATCGCGGATCGAAAAACGCCTGTAATTTGGCGTCCGGATGTGGGGTTCCGGGTGGTTTGATCCCGACTCAAGCTTGAATCGAACTGTAATCCGGAGGTGGAACTGGAGGGTTGCTTTCTGCTCGTTGGATTTTTCGACGTCCTTAGGTGGGAAAATACCATGGGGAAGGCTCAAAAGGGGAGCCCGGCACAGGCTGGAGGCAATAAAAAGGGGAACGTCGGGTGTTTGAGGTCACACAATTTGCGCATCGCGCCGCAGTAAAGCTGGACAAGACTCGGGACAAACTTCTTACAGATTTTGGCAAGGCAACACTTTCAGACCGTTATCTGATGCCGGGCGAGAGTTATCAGGATTTGTTTGCCCGGGTTGCAAGCTATTATGGTGATGATGAAGACCATGCCCAGCGTCTTTATGATTACATTTCCAAACTCTGGTTTATGCCAGCGACACCGATCTTGTCGAATGGCGGCACCAAACGCGGCTTGCCAATCTCGTGTTTTTTGAATGAGGCCAATGACAGCCTCGAATCGATCGTTAGTTTGTGGACCGAAAATGTCTGGCTGGCAGCCAAGGGCGGTGGCATTGGCAGCTATTGGGGAAATTTGAGATCCATCGGCGAAAAAGTGGGGGCAAATGGCAAGACCTCGGGAATCATCCCCTTTATCAGGGTTATGGATTCCCTGACGCTTGCTATCTCCCAAGGATCGCTCAGACGAGGCTCGGCTGCGGTTTATTTACCGGTCAGCCATCCTGAAATTGAAGAATTTTGCGAACTTCGCCGTCCCACAGGTGGTGATCCCAACCGGAAAACGCCCAATCTTCATCATGGTGTTCTCATCCCGGATGCTTTTATGCGAGCGGTTGAGAAAGATGAACAATGGTCATTGCTAAGCCCCAAGGACAATCTTGTGATTCGTCGCTTGTCAGCCCGCGGCCTCTGGATACGTCTGCTGACCGCCCGGGTTGAGACCGGCGAGCCCTATATGATTTTCTCGGATACGGTCAATCGCATGCTTCCAGAGCATCAGAAACTAGCAGGACTGACGGTTAAAACCTCAAATCTTTGCGCCGAGATTATGCTGCCCACGGGCACCGATCATCTGGGGAATGAGCGCACCGCTGTTTGTTGCTTGTCGTCTCTTAATCTTGATCATTATCTGACCTGGAAAGACAATCCGCAGATAATTCCCGACGTTATGCGCTTTCTGGATAACGTGCTGCAGGACTTCATTGATCGGGCACCCGATGTGATGGCCAAGGCGAAATATGCCGCCATGCGTGAACGTAGCGTTGGTTTGGGTGTGATGGGCTTTCATTCCTTTCTGCAGGCCAATAATGTTCCTCTGGAATCGGTGATGGCCAAGGTCTGGAACCGGAAGATTTTCACCCACATCCAGGAAGGAGTTGACCAGGCTTCCGTGGACCTGGCCGCAGAGAGAGGTCCGTGCCCGGACGCCGGGGACTATGGCATACAGGAGCGGTTCTCCAACAAGACCGCGATTGCGCCCACCGCGTCTATCTCGACCATTTGTGGCGGTGCCAGCCCGGGAATCGAACCCATCTCCTGCAATTCCTATGTGCACAAGACGCTCTCGGGCTCCTTTAGCGTCCGCAATCAGGCGCTTGAGAAGCTGTTGGATCAAAAGGGTGAAAATACCGAAGAAAACTGGACCTCGATTACGGTCAATGAGGGCTCGGTTCAGCATCTGGATTTTCTGGATGAGCATGAAAAGGCTGTGTTTAAAACCGCCTTCGAGCTGGACCAGCGCTGGGTGGTGGAGCTGGCTGCGGACCGGGCACCGATGGTCTCACAAGCGCAAAGCGTTAATGTCTTCATTCCGGCGGACATTCACAAAAAAGACCTGCACCAAATTCACTTCCAGGCATGGAAGCAGGGTCTGAAAAGCCTGTATTATTGCCGGTCCAAATCCATTCAACGGGCCGAAGTGGTGGCCACTGTGAAAGTTAACCAGATTATTACCAAGACGAACGGTAAGGGGCTCAATGGACCCGTGCCGTCACCGGATGACATTCACATACCGATGGTGGCCGCACCGGAGGCGCAAGAAGAAGAGACGAATTATGAGGAGTGCCTTTCCTGTCAATAGACTGGCCTGTCAGTAGATTGGCCTGTGAGCAGGGCGGCATTATTTCAGAAGAGATAAAATTTTGATTCAAGGGGTCCCTTCCGATGGCGGAAGCAGTTCAATACTCACTTTTGGTGGCAAATCCGGTCTATAAACCCTTCCGTTATCCTTGGGCCTATGAGGCCTGGCTGACGCAACAGCGCATACACTGGCTGCCCGAAGAAGTGCCCTTGGCCGAGGATGTCAAGGACTGGCGTAACAAACTGTCAAAAGAAGAACGCAATCTGCTGACCCAGATTTTCCGGTTTTTCACCCAGGCGGATATCGAGGTCAATAATTGCTACATGAAGCATTATACCCAGGTGTTTCAGCCTATCGAGGTGCAGATGATGCTCTCGGCATTTTCCAATATGGAAACCATTCATATTTCGGCCTATTCGCATTTGCTCGATACCATTGGCATGCCCGAGTCCGAATATTCGGCTTTTCTCAAATATAAAGAGATGAAGGACAAGTACGACTATATGCAGGGCTTCAATGTGAAGAACAAAACCAATATCGCCCTGACGCTCGCGGTCTTTGGCGCCTTTACCGAGGGTCTTCAGCTGTTCGCGTCTTTTGCCATCCTGCTGAATTTTCCCCGTTTCAACAAAATGAAAGGCATGGGCCAGATTGTCTCCTGGTCAGTGAGAGACGAGTCGCTCCATTGCGATTCCATCATCAAACTGTTTCGAACCTTTATTTCTGAAAACCCGGAGGTCTGGACCGAAGATTTTCAGCGCGAGCTCTACAAGACCTGCCAGACCATCGTTGAGCATGAAGATGCTTTTATTGACCTGGCATTTGAAATGGGCCCGGTGGAAGGTCTGAAACCTTACGGGTAATAAGGGCGTTTACAAAGTCATCAAGTATTCCCATTATGTACGTTCGGCTAAAATATATTTTGTATCAAGTGGTAAACCTTCTGAACAAAATAATTGCCAGTGCAAAGAAGTTGCTGCGGTAACTGTAAGACCAAAACTTGAACCTGCAATAATTCCAATTCCAATTTGTCCGTAGTCGATTCCTAAATTTCTCCCAGCAGGCGCAATAATT
>JACZYI010000215.1 GCA_022571175.1 Pseudomonadota bacterium | reverse complement strand
GGAACGGGAACAGGACAGACAGGATGTGGTGTCAAACAGAGTGTCGGGTGCGATTAAGGAAATCAAACGCTGGGACGGCTATGATTTTGTGGTCATCAATGATGACCTGGAGTGCTGCTTCAGCGATATTCAGAATATCCTTCATGCCGAGCGAAACCGGCGCACACGCCAGAGCGGCCTGATAGATTTTGTCGATTCCCTGACCGAAGGTGCAGATGACTAGTGTGGAAGTTCTCGTGCCATCTTCAAAAAATCTTCAATAGAGAGCTGTTCCGGGCGCGCCTCAGGCATGATGTCGAGCGAGCGTAAAATGCTTTCCGGGTCCGGAAAGAGCGATTTCAGGCTGGAGCGCAGCATCTTCCGCCGCTGGCCAAAAGCGGCTGCGGTCACCCGCGATAAATCTGCTATTTTGACTTCTGTCATCAGCGGCTCCATGGCAAGAATTTCAACAAGTGATGATTGAACCTTGGGCTGCGGTGTGAAGGCTGTTGCCGGGATATCAAAAATAATTCTGGCAGCCGCACGCCATTGCGCCAAAATCGAAAGCCGTCCATAGGCAGATGTGCCTGGCTTTGCGATAATGCGCTCGGCCACTTCCCGTTGCAGCAGGATGGTGAGGGATGAAAACCAGGGCGGCCAGGCACCGCTCATCCAGCCGACCAGCAAATGTGTGCCCACATTATAGGGAAGATTGGCGGCAATCCGGATGGGTCTTTTGCCTGTGCCCGGAAGTTCCCGGGGATCAAATTTTGTGGCATCGGCGATGAAAAATGAAAAACGGTCTGGATAGGCGGCTTTAATTTCTTCCAGTGCTGGTTGGAATCGCTCATCCTTCTCGATGGCCACCACCTTGCCCGCTCCCTCCAGCAACAGCGCGCGGGTGAGGCCGCCGGGGCCGGGGCCAATTTCCATGACCAGACTATCCCCAAGAGCCGGCACCGCCCGGGCAATCTTGCGGGTCAAATTGAAATCCATCAGATAATTCTGGCCGAGCGATTTCCGGGCACTCAGACCCAGTCGCTTGATAACTTCGCGTAAGGGAGGAAGCGTATCTGAACTATCGCTCATGGAGTTTTATGCGACCCGGCTGATACGGCCGGAACGATTTGAGTCAAGCCTCTCGGCCAATTTGATTGCTGCCAGAAAGCCGTCCACATTGGCCGTGCCATTCCCGGCAATATCAAGCGCCGTGCCATGGTCGGGTGAGGTGCGGATATAGGGCAGGCCCAGCGTGAGATTAACGGCTTTGCCAAAGCCCAGCGCCTTAACCGGTGTCAGGGCCTGGTCGTGATACATGGCAAGAATGGCATCATAGGTGCATCTGAGCTCGGGGCGGAATAACGAATCAGCCGCAAAAGGCCCATCAATATGGAGACCGTGCTGGCGCATCTCATCAATGGCCGGGCGGATAATCTCAATTTCCTCGCGGCCAAATTCACCATTTTCACCCGCGTGCGGGTTCAGACCACACACCGCAATCCGTGGCGAGCTCAGCCCGAAGTCATCGCCAAGCGATTGCACCATGATGCGCAAGGCGATCTTGATGCGCTCGCTGGTCACAGCCAAGGGCACCTCTCGCAACGCCAGATGATGGGTGAGGGGAGCAACCCGGAAATCGTCGGAGACAAACATCATCACCACCTGATCGGAGGAAAGCCCGGCACAATCGGCCAAAAAATCCGTGTGCCCGGTAAAGGCAAAATTGCTCTCAGCGCCTTGCCTCAAGACCGCCTTGTGAATGGGTCCGGTGACCAGACCGCGCGCCTTTCCTGATTGCGCCAGGGCGGCGGCGATCCTGATGGCCTCGACCACTGCGGTAGCATTGGCGGGATTGAGTTTTCCCGAACGTGGCGGTTCTGCCAACGGAATATCCAGCACCGGCAACCGGCTCTTAAAATACAAGTGCGCATCCCCCGGGTTCTGTATGGCAATCATCTCATCCGCATCGAAATAAAGTGCCAGAGCCTCGATGGCACCCACCACCATAAAGGGTTCGAGATTATGGCTGGTACGCTCACGCCACAGAGCAGCAATAAGCTCCGGCCCCACGCCTGCGGGCTCACCCACTGTGACGGCAAGTGGTTGTTGGTCTGTTGTCATGGATTAACGATAGTCGATAATGGCGTCGCGGCGAAGGTCTCTTAAATATCTGCGTTCCATCATAGCCAGCCGACGGCTTTGCAACTGTCCGTATAATTCGTCTTCGGTGGGAGGTGAAATGTCCGGTACCACTCGTCCGCAGATGATGAACAGGCGGATGCCGTCAGGAGTGGTTATGGGACGCGAAGAATGTTCCAGCTCCACATCGACCAGGAAACCCCTGAGTTCGGGACCAAGATCACGAAGGGATATCAGCCCGATCCGGCCAAAGTCAGCATTGTCCAGACCCTCTGCTTCCTCGGGTATGGCCTCGCAGGAAGAAAGCCGGTCCGCTACCACGGTAGCGCGGCTGCGCCAGTCCAGAAATTTTTCTTCGGTGGTGTCCTCGTTAAATTCATAATATATCTGCCAAAGGTCCAGCTCTTCATCGAGCGGGTCGGCACTCAAAATCCGGCGTCGGTCTTCAAGATAGAGAATATAAAAACCACCGGCAGTTCGAATGGGATCGGAGTAGGTACCGGGTTCCAGGGCGAGCAGGGCTTCATTCAGCTCGTCACTCAACTGGCCTTCAGCAACCCAGCCCAAATCACCGCCGCGGGCAGCACTTGCAGAATCGGAAAATTGCTGGGCGATGGCCTTGAAGGGTCCGCCTTCCCGAATTTGCCGAACCAGATTCTTTGCCACCTCTTCCACCGCATCGGCACGGACCGGGTTGTCGATAATCAGGTAAATCTCGCCCACGCGATACTCATACTTGCCCACATTATCGAGCATACGTTGAAGGGCGGCGCTGATCTCTTCATCGCTGATAACAATTTGAGAACCAAGGCGGCCCGAGACCAGTCTCTGCCATTGAAATTCTGCCCGGAATTGCTCCATCATGGTTTCGCGACCGGTCCCATATTGTCCCAGAAACTGGTCAAATTGCTCGGGTGTCATATTATAGGAGGCGCTGACACGGGCATAAGCATCGACGATATCGCCCTCAACCACCATCACATCAAACTGGTTGGCTTCCTGTACTTTCAGTTTTTCATCGACCATGGCTTTCAGAACCTGATCCCGAAGCAATAACAGTTCTTCTTCGGAATTGATGCCACCGGCGAGTGCCACTATCAAACCCAGCCGTTGCTGTAGATCCAG
>JACZYI010000214.1 GCA_022571175.1 Pseudomonadota bacterium | reverse complement strand
GAACAAGGCTTTTGATGGAGGGAGAGGGACAGCGATCAGACCTTTTGACGCGGACAACATTGAGACAAGCCCGCTGGCACGAAATTTGAAGACTCTAAGCCTGGCCTTTGAAGGAATGACCGGGGCTCGCCCCCAATATTATCAAATGCCCGATGGCGTTCTCTTTACCGTGATTGAAATGGACAGCCTGTTTCACCCGGGTACGGATGATCTCGACGAGGCAGGCATGGCCTATCTGTCGGCCGTTGCCGAGACTACAATTTTACAAATAGAGGTGGAAATGATGCTGCTTGTGGGTGGCAAGGAGGATATGGGCGAAGCACGGGCTGAAAGTTTGCGGGCGGGCCTATATAAACTGGATGCAAATTTTGAACGCCTGGGGGTGGGCCTGTTGCCCGAGAGGCGAGCCGCTCTTTACCTTTTTATTTCTGAAAGGAATATCAGGCAGAATTCAGCAGCACCGAAACCTGGAGAAAGACCAAGGGCAGGGAGTGCCGGATCATGACCCCGCTCATTGATTGTCCCACAATTCCACATCGTTCTCCGCCGGTTGATGGTCAGAAGTGGATGATTATCCTGGTGGATCTGTTAGCGCTCATTTTGACATTCCTGGTGATGATTTTCGGTTCCCAATCCCTGGGCAGCAATAATTGAAAAAGGATTGCGCTCGGGCTATCAGATGAATTTGACCCGGGCCAGGCAGCCATAGTTCCGAGCCGTGTGGATGAAAGCGCCGATCAGGCTTTAGGGCCAGCGCTGCTCAGTCTCGATTATCTCTATGCAATTCTGGAAAACAGACTGGCCACGGACCCAAGCCTCGGGATTGTGCAAATGACACGCACCGATGATCGCATTGTGCTCAGTCTCGACAGTAGAGGCCAGTTTAGTCCCCGCACCAGGACCATCGCACCAGATTTGAAACGGGCAGTCCAGACCCTTGCCGGGCTTTTGTCCCAGTTGCAAAATCAGATTGTGGTTTTGGGCCGGGGCGCATCAGGAGCGCCGGATACAGCGCTTTACTCGAGCAACTGGCAATTATCTCTTTGGAAAGCTTTGGCTGTTAGGAATGAACTGAAGGCCGCGGGCTACCCGGGACCACTTTTTGTGCTGGGTGACAGTCAGGGGCTGGAAGACCGCGTGGAAATTGAAATAAGAAACAGACGATGGATCGGTCATGTTGAGTAGGGCACTTGAAAGCCTGGTTGTTATGGTCAGAAGCCTGACTTGGCTGGCCATCCTGGCAGGCTCAAGTCTGTTTTTGACTGCGGATGCTGCGGACCGTCTGGCCATTGGCGTACGGGGCGGGAACCATGAAAATTACAGCCGGATCGTGTTTGATTTTGGCGTCACGGAAAATGCCGGACCCCCTGATTACAGAATTCGTTCAACCAGAGGCGGGATTATCATAACCTTTCCGCTCGAAGTGCGATTTGAGTTTTCCGAGACCGTGCAAAATGGTCTTGAGTATATTTCCAACCCCAGAACCCTGCTGATGGAAGGAGGTGCTGCCGCAGCCTTCAAGGTGGTGGAGCAGCATGAAATCCGCGATTTTATCGACAATAACAATCTGGTCATTGATGTGCTTTACCAGGAAAAGCCGGAAGGTGATGGGCGCGAGGATCGGGAGGTAGCAGAGACTCCTGAAACAGTTACCCCGGACGGCGGAATAGCTGAAAATGATGTGCCTGAAAATATGGACACTGACCTCCCTCTGGCTGCTGATGATGAAGCGCCAAAAGAGGTTGCAGAAGGAGCCTTGGAAGAAGAAATCATTGAGGAGCCGGTGATCCCTGTGGTCCCTGTGGTCCCTGTGATGCCTGCCGGTGAAGGAACAGATTCGGACCAGCCCGCCACACCGGTCGATCCTGAATTATCTGATATTGTGGTGTTTGCAGCCTCTGAAGGTGAGGATATTGACAATCCCGCCGCGATTGGAACCCAGCCGGTTCCGGTGGTCGTGCAAGAACCTCAGGGCGAGCAACCACTGTCCGCGGTTCCCGTACTCTCGATCAAAAAGGGTGCTGACAATGGCGCTGGCCTGACCCTGCGCTTCTCCTGGCCCTATTCGGTTGCCGCAGCGGTATTTGAACGCTCGGGCACGCTTTGGACTGTGTTCGACGAGGAAGCCCGATTTGATCTTCGCATCGTCCAGCCTTACCTGAATGACATTCTGCTCGGCGTTGAACAGGAACATGGCGAGGGCTATGTGGCCCTGCGCTTTCCCCTGAAAGAGGGGATTAACGCCCGGGTTATCAGGGATGGTGATGCCTGGCTGCTTGAATTGTCAACGCGCAGCCATGAACTGTCAAATCCGGTACCGATCGCGCGTCAGGAAAATGCCGGTGAAGGCGGACAGCTGTTTGCGCCCCTCGACCGGCCGGGATTATTGCTTGACCTTCTGGACCCCCGCATCGGTGATCGGCTGGATATTTTACCCGTGGCCAGCCCCTCCACCGGTACAGCCGAAGAGCGCCGTTTTGCAGAATTTGTCATTCTCAAAAGTGCCCAGGGCATGGTGCTCCAGCGCTTTTCCGATCAGGTGGTCTTGACCCGTTTTTCAAACGGTATGGCCATCGCCAGCTTGAGGCGGCTCGCGGTCTCTGATGCACAATTGCAAAATTCCATTGGCGACGAAGAAGAGGACTTTTTGGTCCCGGCGCGGTTGATCGATTTTGAGGGCTGGCGGCTTGGCAATTTGAATGTCTACAACCGGAACCGCCACCAGCTCATGCGCAGCATTTCGCTGGCTGAAGGGCCGAACATCAATTTGAAGCGATGGGATCTGGCGCGCTTTTATCTCGGACATAATTTGAATGTTGAAGCACTGGCCATGCTTGATCTCATGCTTGAGGCCGATCCCTTCATCATCAAAGACCCTCGCTATATGGCCATTCGTGGCTTGGTCTTTATCGGGCAGGAAAGATATTACGAGGCCTATCGCCTGCTGGATGCCCCCGAACTTAATGCAGAGACCGACATCTACCTGTGGCGGGCATTGGCCGCGGAGGCCGACGGGGAATATGAAACGGCCATGGAAGACTATATCATTGGCCGCGAGGTACTGGATTATTATAACGCCGATGATATCGCCCGCTTTCGGCTGGCGAGCGCCGCACGGGCCACCCCCGGACCACCGGTGACGCACAGCAGCCGAATGCCGCGGTGATTAAAAACTTCCTCGGCGGTTTCCAGCGTCGGCTCCTCGATGATCGTGATCAGGTTTTTCAGACCGGTGGCGTCATGAATGGCCCGGTTGA
>JACZYI010000032.1 GCA_022571175.1 Pseudomonadota bacterium | reverse complement strand
ACCCTATATCAAATTGATACATAAGGTCGGCGGGCGACAATACAAGTGATTATTTTGCAGAGTTGAATAAGTGCGTCCCAAACCCTTCAGTTGCAACCAATTAACCTCAGTTCTACCGCCCGCTCGGTGAAGATAATTTTGAGTGCGATTAGCCCATCTGCCCCAATGTCCGCTTATGGCTAAAAGCAGACTCTTTTTTGGGGGTTGTTTGATCCTACGACCTTCAGGTTATGAGCCATCACTCAAGAACCTTTGCAATTTTTGTAACCATTTGGCTTTTGGCATTGCAATGCCAGTCTCAAATCGAGCCAATGTGCCCTCGTCTACGTTAAGCATTTTCGCCAGCCGTTTTCGTGAAAATCCTAGCGAACGTCGCCGATGAGCTACCCTTTCTCCCAGCGTCTTCGGCGGTGGATAAGAATCGTAGCCCAGGAACTCAATAATCCGGGGTAGATAGTGAACCAGTGGAAACGTTTTGTTTTTTTCCCAGTTGCAGATCGTGTATTCGTTGACCGCTAGTTGTAATGCAACGTCCTTTTGGAAAAGACCAAGCTCGTGGCGCTTCTTTAAGATATGCTCTCCAATAATGCGTGGTGATTTCGGATAAGGCTTTGATCTTTCAACAGAAAGTTGAAAATGACAGGAAGGCAACGCCACCATGATTTTGCGATGATTATGAATCTTTGGTAGAGGCAAGCAATTCTGCTCCGTGCAGAGCAAGCCAGGCGTAATTAATTTAAATCCCCGGTTTAATTAAATCCCCGGGCCTTGCCCTCAGCTTTCGGTTGCCCGTAAACTCCCTGCTTCAGCGAGGAGAATTAAATGAGCCAGACGAGTGCCCGAATTTTCGCTCTGACCCTGATGCTCGCGGCAATGATTTTGCTGAGTGTCTCGGACTCCATCGCAGAACCGATAATCTATCTGATACGCCACGCCGAACAGACCGACCAGAAGCTGACCGACCCACCCTTGAGTGATATGGGCCATGCGCGGGCCGAATGGTATGTGGGGCATTTTACCGATTTGGGGGTCGCCACCATATTTTCGAGCCCCTATCTAAGAACCCGGGAAACGGCAAAGCCGCTGGCTGATGCGCTGGGGTTGAAGATTATTGAATATAATCCCCGGGAACTGGCCACCTTTGCCCATGAGTTGAAAACACTGGAAGGCATTATTCTTGTCTCGGGCCACTCCAACACCACGCCCGCTCTGGTAAACGCTCTGGTGGGCGAGGAGAGATTCCAGCAGCTCCAACATTTCCAGTTTGATCATATTTTCCGCGTCACCTGGGCGGATGATGGTGAGGTGCGGGTGACCCTTAGCTACAGCGAACCCCGCTCGGTCAATGGCGATGATCCGAGTGAACGCTAGACAATGATTTGAGAGATAATCCGTTCAGGAATTAATCTTTGGTGGTCTCCTCCAGGGCTAACGAGGGATAATCCGCAGGCGGTCGCCGGTGGTGGGTGGCCTGCTCATAGGCGTAAGCCAGTTGAAACAGCAAGCCTTCTGACCAGGGTCGCCCCAAAATCTGCAATCCCGCAGGCAGGCGGTCCTGCCAGAAGCCCATGGGTATGGTCACAGCGGGCATGCCGGTGGCGGGTGCGATCAATTGTGAATTGTCACCCTTATAGTCTTCAACAGCGTTATCGAGTGGTGCAGGCGGATTGGTCCAGCCCGGGTAAATTATGGCATCAATACCCGCCGCATCCATGGCCGCCACCACATCGGCCAAAAAGCCGTTCCGCCCTTCATGGTTCGGGAAAGTTGGACAGGGCTCGTCCCACTCATCCGGGGACAGATCCAGGGGATAATCGGCAAAATATTCAAGCCCGCTCTCCGCATGGTCAGAATAGCGCCCATCTTCCATTACTTCCATCACGTCATGGATGGGGGCATTGTCACCAAGCGAGCGTAAATAAACCCACATGTCATAGCGAAATCGGGGGCAGAAATAATTTCCACCGAGATGGGCATCCAAATCTGGAATTTCAAAATCGTCGATGATAACCGCACCGGCTGCAGTCAGCTCAGTCAGTGAGCGCTCGAACAGGGTCGTAATTTCTGCATCTGCATCCTCGGTATTGACCAAGGCCCGGAGCACACCCAGACGTATGCCCTGCAATCCGTCTGCCTTCAGGAATTTGGTATAGTCCTCCTCACGTTTGCCTCGCCCACCTTCGGTCAGTGAGTCTGCCGGATCGTAGCCTGCAACCACATTAAATATGCGTGCGGCATCCTCCACTGTACGCGTCATGGGGCCGGCAATATCGCGGTCAAAGGCCAGGGGGATAATACCATCGCGCGAAGTGAGCCCGATGGTTGAGCGAATACCAAAAAGTGCCAGATGGGAGGCTGGCCCCCGGATGGAATTGCCCGTGTCCGAACCCATGCCCGCCACGCCAAAACTGGCGGCCACACCCGAAGCCGTACCACCCGAGGAACCCGCAGGCACCCTCGTTTGATCGTAAGCGTTGGCGGTGGTGCCGAATGAGGATGAGATCGTCTGGCGCGGAGAAAAGGCCCACTCGGCCATATTGGTCTTGGCAATAAGAATGGCATCCGCCTCGCGCAATCTGGCTACCATAAAAGCATCATCCGGTGGAATGCTGTATCGAAGCGCAATGGAACCGCCGGTGGTCACCATGTCAAAGGTGTCATAATTATCCTTGATCAGCATGGGGGCACAAAAGAGCGAGCCAAGCTCCTCACCCGCAGCAAGTGCCGTATCAAGTTCGTCAGCGCGGGCCAAAGCGCCGGGATTCAACACCGTAATGGCGTTCAGCCCTGTGGACTTGTCATAGGCCTCTATCCGGGCGAGATAAGCCTCAACCACCGCCCGGCAACTGGTCTGTCCGCTTAAAATGGCCTGCTGAATGCCACCGATAGTGGCTTCGGTTACCTCAAAGGGCTCGTCGGCTGTTCTCTCGCCCATATTTCCACAGGCAGAAAGTGCCAGCAGGGCCAAGCCCGCCAGCCCAGGTCTGGACCGTTTGATAAGTGTGTTGGTCACTGCTTTACCCCTGTTACACAGCATCACCCCTACACCAAGTAAGGCGATGAGCAGCATAGGCAATCGACTCCTTGAGGGCAATGGAAGAGGCCGTTCAGGTAGAATATCTCTCAAGAGCCGCCCGAACTCCTGCCGTCGATTTCGGTTTCAAATAAAGAACTGCCTCTCTGCTGGAATAAAAAAAGCCGAGGGATTTCGCCCCCGGCTTTTAGTTGTTTGAAGTCTGTAACTTGCGTTCTAGAAGCTACCCCGGAGCGTCACACCAAAGGTACGCGGATCATTCGGATAACCAGAGAAGCTGCCATCCTGAACCACGGTATCGAATATGATCTGGGCATAATTTTCCTTGGTCAGGTTTTTGACCCAGAACACCAGTTGCCAGGGACTGTTAAACCCACCCTGAATACCGAAGCTGCCATTCAGCATTAAAGTGCTGGTCTGGAAGTTGTTGGGATCATTATCGCTATCGGTAAAGCGGCTGCCTCGATAATAAACTCCAGCCATCAAGAAGGTCGATAAATCATCAGTGATCGGCATGGTGTAGATGGCACTGCTGGAGAAGGTTAACTTGGGCGAGTCACTCGGGACCTGCCCGGTTAAATCACAGATGGTAGCCAGGTCTGCAACCGGACAGGCCGCACCGGTAAAGGACAAATAGATTGCATCATTGTAGGCCATGGCAAAATTCAGGTCCAGATTTTCAACCGCTGTCACATGAGCGTCTACTTCGATGCCCTGCACTTTGATTGTACCCGCATTTCTGAGCTCAAAGCCCGTACCGGTGAAGAGGTTCGACTGGAAGTCTTTTACAATTTGCCGGTAGACCGCCACATTGATACGGCCTCGACCCTGCAAAAAGCGCGCTTTCGCTCCAAGCTCAAGACTGCTAACCGTCTCGGGTCTGAACTCAAAGGTATTAGTCCCGGTGCCGGTTCTAGTGGAAGCCCCGCGTGAGAGATCAAAACCACCGGCCTTGTAGCCACGAGAATAACTCCCATAAGTGGTCAAGTCTTCATTGACGTCGTAGCTCACAATCACATTACCGGTTAATTTGTTTTCCTTGCGCTTGCGATCAAAGTCGACCAAAGACGGCAGAAATTGCAATGGCAGGAAGCCATTCAGTGCCGCATCCGTGGCACCACCTGTCAATAACAGGCTCAAGGCAGCCAGGTTCAGATTTGAAAAGACATCATTATTTGTAAAGGTGCCTTTGCCGGTTTTATCCTCTTTCGTATAGCGCAGTCCCACGGTCAATGTGGTCTTTTCGTCAAGGTGATAATCAACCTGACCGAAGATGGCATAGCTTTCAGCGCCATTTTCAAAAAACTCACTGGTTTGCCCGGTTCCATCCGCAAAGAAAGTGCCTGCAGGAATGCCAAACAGAATTTCCATGGCATCCAACTGGCTTATGGTCGCTGGCAGGAATGGCGAGAAAGTTTGCGGACCAGTCACCAGATCAAAAAAGGATCTGGTATCGCGGCCAAAAAGCACCTTGTCCCGAGCGGTCAGGTCCTGGTTGAAATAGAACGCGCCTACCAACCAGTCAATTTCATTGGCACCCGTGGATGCCAGCCTGAACTCCTGGGTAAAGGTTTCCACATTGATCAGCGAGCCTGTGGCACCAATAATATCAAGATCTGTGAAATCAGCATCAAAATCGGCATCACTCTCAAACTCGCGATAGGCAGTGATGGAGGTAAAGGTCATGGTGTCATAGTCCCAGTCAAGCTGAGCTGACAATCCAAAATCATTCGCAACACCACGGATAGGCGTATTGATAGCAACGTTGCGCTCAAAGGGTAATCCCGGACCGGGGAGTGCACCGATGACAGTTCCGCCCAGCCCGGCAATCGCAAATGCTGCGGGGCCATTAATGAAGGAAGCTGCAGCACAGCAGCGCTCATTGGCTTCGGCATAATCGCCGATGATACGCAGCGAAACATTGTCAGCAGGCGTGAACAACAATTGTCCACGGATAGCCCAGCGATCGCGGTTATTGAGGTCTGTGCCGTCAGCAACGTTGGTTATAAACCCGTCACGCTTGTTGAGGTTGCCCGACATTCTGAGAGCAATTGTATCTGTCAGCGGTCCGGTGATAGTAGCCTTGTAAACAACCTGGTCAAAATTCCCGTAGGTCACTTCGGCCCGTCCGCCAGCCTCAAACTGAGGCTTCATGGTGATAATCGATAAAACGCCAGCAGAGGTGTTTTTACCAAAAAGCGTGCTTTGGGGTCCGCGCAGAACCTCAATGCGTTCCACTGACAGGAAATCACCAGTGGCAGCACCGGTACGGCTGCGGAAAACGCCATCAACAAAAATACCAACAGAGGGTTCCAGCCCAGGGTTCTGACCCGAAGTCCCGAGCCCGCGAATATTCACGGTCGTCTGAAAGGACGTTTGGGATTGGGTCAAATTGTAAGAGGGCACCAGGGTCTGTAAATCGCGAATATCGCGGATGTTGAACGCCGCCAAGGTATCACCACTAAAAACACTGATCGCGATAGGGGTTTCCAACAAGGTCTTCTCGCGCTTTTGCGAGGTCACATAAATTTCTTCGATCACGTCCGATGCGGTACTTTGATCCTGTGCCAGCGACGGCATTGCTACGCCTACCATCAAGATCGCTACAGCCGATGCTCCCGAAAGCAGTTTTGCCGGTATATGCATGGTTTTCCCCCAATATTTTTCGGCACCTACGCCGAAACACAGTTTATTGAACGCCTAATTGACGGCGAAGATAGCAGAAATGGCCTACCTGTCACCGAAATTTCCATAAATTTTAGAACTTTTGAGGTAAATAGGCAACAAATGAGGCACGAAAGCAACGCTAGCAACAGATACAGGCGGAAAACCTGGTGCCACAACCCTGGTTCTACTCGGGCGGCTTTCCGGTGCAGTGCGGATGGGTGTTTATAGAAACCTCGCCATCACCAACAACAGTCCTATCGCGGCCAGTCAGGAATGCGCCCCGGAGTCCAGGGCAAGTCAGCATTGAGTTCATTCTCAAGGGCTGAAAGCTCACCATTCACGGCCTGTAATACATCAATAACAGCCCCAAATTCTGCGCTGGCAACAGCGATAGAATCCCGCATATTCCGGGTCACATCGGCAAAGGTTCCAAATTGCCCAAAAATCACCGTGCTCACCCGGCTCGAAATAGAGACGGGTTGGGGATGGCTGGCTGCCGATAAAGTGCGATTACCGGAGAGAGCAACACTGGCATCGGCCAGGGAAATCTCGGCGGCGCGAAGACGCATGTTCTGATCTTCGGTGGCTTCGGGCAAATCAGCCAGTCCTTTTTTCAGGAAATCAATTCGCTCCTGCAATTCATCCACAGCCTGGTCTGCCCCTTGAACAGCCCGGTAGAGATTATCAATGGATGAAAGCTCGGCATAATGCGCCGCAGGATCATCGGTGGTAAACTGGCCGCGATCCAGCATATGGACCACAAATGTCTGCGCTTGGTCAAAATCTGTCCAGACCCCGTCAACGCGTTTTGAGATTGAGACCGAATAAACACCCGGCACCACAAATGGACCGCGCGGAGGCGAACCAAATATGGAAGTTTGCGCCGGGGTGAGCCGGACCGGACTGGCCGGAGCCTCACGCAGGTTCCAGGCAACCCGATGCAAACCAGCGTCCGTGGGGCCCGTCATACGCCGGACCACAGTGCCATCTTCACTGGTGATAGTAAAAAGGATGGCCGGGTCTTCTTCACGGTCCTCCGAGATCAGTTCCTCCCAGGAAGGATAGGGATTATCACCACCCTCTTTCTGGATTTTCTTTTCGCTCTCACGGCGTATTTCTTCCGATGTCTTCAAGCCATCTGCCAGATAATAGGTGAAGACCGCGCCATAGGCCGGGTTTGGTGCAAGATAATAATCCTCACCCTGAAAACCACGGTCCCCAAAGGTCCAGCGGCTGTTTTCAATATACATAAGCGAGTCCTTGACGCCAAAAAATGTTGCTTCAGAGGCCGCAACAGTGGCGGCAGATGACCTCAAGGGGCTGTAATCATCCAGAATCCAGAAGCCCCGTCCAAAGCTCGCCACCGTCAAATCGCTCTCCCGTCGCTGGATTTCCAGATCACGCACGGCGATGGTCGGGAACCCGCCCTTCAGCTGGTGCCAGCTATCGCCTCCGTCCTGGGTAAAAAAGAGACCAAATTCTGTGCCCGCAAACAGGAGGTTCGGGTCAAGATGATCCTCGACGATGGAATGCACTGTGCCGCGATCCGGCAGGTCACCCGAAATGGAGGTCCAGGTCCGGCCCCGGTTGGTAGATTTATATATATAGGGCGCAAAATCACCGGCCTTATGATTGTCAAAGGTGGCATAGACCGTATCCAAATCATGCAGGGAGGCGAGTAGATCGCCCACATAAATATAATCGGCTAGACCCCGAATGCTGCCAGCCCGTGCCCAGTTTGTACCGCCATCATCCGTCACCTGGATAAGACCATCATCGGTGCCTGCATAAATCAGGCCTTCAGCGAGCGGGCTTTCGGACAAGGATATGATGCTGCCCCAGATAGACGTGGAGCGGTTTTTGGCCACGGCATCCACTGACCAGACGCGGCCCATAACCTCAAGGCTGTTCCGATCCACCCCTCGGGTCAGATCAGGGCTTACGGAGACCCAGCTCTCGCCTCTATCATCGCTGCGGAAAATCTTTTCGGCCGCATAATAGAGCCGTTCATGGTCGTGGGGCGAGATGATCAGCGCCGAGTTCCAGTTCCACTTATAGCCATCTTCACCGGCGCCTTCCTGGGGAGTAATCAGCAGACGTTCACCAGTGGTTTTATCGTAGCGCACAAGCGTGCCATATTGAAGCTGGGCATAGATAATATCCGGATTTTCCGGGTCCACCAGGCTTTTAAAACCATCGCCTCCCAGGGTGATGATCCAGTCCTCGTTGGCGATACCGCCAGCGTTAAAGGTGCGGCTGGGGACCCCCAGCGAGGCATTGTCCTGGGTGCCGCCATAGAGATTATAAAAGGGATAGGCGTTATCCGGTGAAATGCGATAAAATTGCGTGATAGGCAGATTCCTCATATGCCGCCAATGGGCACCCCGGTCGTGGCTTTCATAAACCCCGCCATCATTGCCAGTGAGCAGATGGTCGGTATCACCCGGGTTAATCCAGAGGGCATGATCATCCACATGGCGATAATCGGCCCCTACGCGTGACCAGTTCTTGCCACCATCTTCCGAGACCTGCATCCAGGTATCCATGGAATAAACCCGGTCCGGGTTATGGGGATCAACAACAAGCTCATTATAATATTGGGGAGAGGCCGAGACATAATCCGAGCGCTTTTCCCAGCTTGCGCCAAAATCAGTGGAGCGATAAATACCGCCCTCATCATCCTGGCCTTCAATGATGGCATAAAGAATGTTCGGATTTGAAGGAGCAGAGGCAAGACCAATGCGGCCCATATCACCTTTGGGCAGACCACTGGTTACTTCGCGCCAGCTGGCACCGCCATCGGTGGAGCGGTGAATGCCCGAGCCCGGCCCGCCGTCGATCAACACCCAGAGATGGCGCCGGCGCTGATAGCTTGAGGCCACCAGCATGTTGGGGTTATCGGGGTGGATCATCACATCATTGACGCCGGTATCATCATCCACATGCAATATGCGGTTCCAGCTAACGCCGCCATCAATGGAACGATAGAGCCCCCGATCGCCGCCTGACGACCACAAGGGTCCCTGGGCCGCCACATAAATCACATCTGAATCGAGCGGGTCAATCTGGATGCGTCCGATATGCTCACTTTCCGTCAGCCCCATGCGATTGAAACTCTCGCCGCCGTCGATGGATTTATAGATGCCATCGCCATAACCCACCGAGCGCTGGCTGTTATTCTCACCGGTGCCAACCCAGACGATGGAGGGGTTTTTGGGGTCCACAACCACCACACCAATGGCATAGGAGCCGTATTTATCGAATACGGGCGTCCAGGTCTGGCCATTGTTTTCCGTCTTCCAGACCCCGCCCGAGGCGGTCGCCACATAATATTGGTGGGGCTTGCCCGGTATCACGGCAAAATCCGTGACCCGGCCCGAGGTAATGGCCGGGCCGATATTGCGCAAACCAATGGAGCCAAATATTTTGCCCGCATCGGCATCGCCATCATCCTGAGCAATCACCGTGAATGAAAAAAATAAAAACCCCACTGCCAAGGCAGCAACCACAAACCGTTTCATGAGTGACCCCTTATAAATGTCTTTTATTCTTTGGTGTTTGTTCTGAACCGCGGTGAGACTAGCAGCTTGGGCCAGAAAAACACAAGCTTACCAAGGATTTATTGAGCCTCCGGCGGCGGCGGTACAACGCCCAATTCCGGAAACAGCATAAAGGCAATCAGGACCAAAATGCCGATGATGGCAATGATGAGAATATTGCGTTGCAATTCATGCCCCCGAGACGGGATGAAAAGACCCGGCCGAAGCCGGGCCTTCCCAAAAAAATGGTCGGAGCGATAGGATTCGAACCTACGACCCCTTGACCCCCAGTCAAGTGCGCTACCAGACTGCGCCACGCTCCGATAAATCTGGTGTTAAGCGGCGCGCACTATAGCGCCGGGGTCAGTCCCGCGCAACCATCGAAACCTAGTCTTCCCTGCCGACCAAATCCATGGCCTGGTTTGCTGATCGCCGGACATGCCGGCGCTTCAAGGTGCCGTGCCGAAACCGATTGTAAGCAGCAAACAGCAAATCGCCAAGTTCGTCATCATCGCTTGCCTCGGCTTCGCGCTCGCAGGCAACGAACAATTTGAGCATATGGCAGGAGTATATGGGGTCAACTTCTCCATGGTCGAAGAGATGGGCGTGAACTTCCTGCCGGAAGGCCTTTTTGTTTGACACACGCCATTGATCAAAATCGAGTTTGTTTTTAACGCCGCGCGCGTTACGGCCAATAAACGCAGCCATTTGCAAAAGTCCAGCTGGCCAAAGTTCGGGCATCCTTTCCGCCGTCACCCGGACCGCATTGGCGAAGGTTATGGCGTGGGTGAAATCCAGCCAACTGATATTTTTTGAAACCGGTTGATCGACAACGCCCACCAGCGCCTCATCGAAATGCAACATCATCAATGCCGCCGCCTTCAAAAGTGAATTATAAAGCTGCTGGTTATCGCCGGCTGAGGCAACAGCCAGGGCCAAGGATTTGTCCACAGAGAGGCCGACAAATTCGTCCGGCTTTGCAACCCCACCACCGTTTTTATCGCCAAAGGCTGCAAGTGCGGGAGCATAACTGCGAAACTCAGGAATCAAATCGTCGCGGCGTGCGTTTATCATGTAACGGGTCAGGGATAGTGCCAGGGCAGATAGCACCGGTTTTCCGAGGCGCAGGTAAAGCTCATTACATTTGTTCAGATAAATCAGAACATGCCCGAATCCGGCATAATGGGCGAGAGCTGCTTTCGATAAAACCGGCAAGAGACCGGGCCAGCCGATGCCATTCTTCAGTGCCCCGTTCAGAAGTTCAACGGCTTTTGGTTCGTCCATCAGATCAACAGCATTCAGAAATTCGCCTTCGTTCCAGGGCGCGCTTTTGGTGGCATAAGGGATATCCTTGCCCATGCGCGCGTCCCAGGCCAGATGAAAGATCGATTCGAGCGTGGGAATGATCAAACCGGACTCTTCGGCCATTTCACCGGCGATTTCACCAGCCCTTAATTCGTCCGTAAGACTCATCCAGTCAGCGGTAGCAGCCAGCCCGTGTCCGGCCCCATAATCGAAATAACCAGAGGCCCAGTTAATTGTGCGCGATATTGCATCCTCCAATGACCCTCCGGCCTTTACCAGGCGGGCCAGACCGCGGGCAATATGGTCATAGTCTAAATGCTGTGCCGCTTGGGCTATCGTCTCCAGCGCCCGTTCAATTTGTTGCGCTTTGGGTGGATCCTGAATATCAATCCAGATGCCATCATCACGCCTTTCGATCGGATAAAGGCGCAGCAGGTCCGCTCCCGAAAGGGTTTTCCCCGATTTGAGGTCAAAGGACCAGCCGTGCCAGTTGCAAACCAGCAAACATGGTTTTGGAAAGGTGCCCTCCACCAGCGGATATCCTTCATGCGGACAGCGGTTATTACAGGCGAAAAGCCCCTCTTCGGTCTCAAAAATGGCAATCTGACGCCTGCCGAGCTTAACCACCTCCCGGCCATGCTCCGACAAATCTTCAAGATCTCCCAAATGAGTCCATTGGCTAACGCTCATGATCGGCTCCCATTTCTTTTATAAAGTAATAACTTTAAAAAAAATATTATGTTTTGTTGCTTTTATCAAGTTTTTTCTTTAATAAATCAAAATGAATATAGCAAACTCCACCATACCCCCTGTGCAAACACGCGCTCGGCGAAAGGTCATGGATGTCTTGAAACGTCTGGGTCCGAGGATAGCATCGGACCTGGCCAAAGACCTCAAAATATCGGCCATGGCGGTACGACAGCATCTTTATGCGCTTGATGAGGAAGGGCTTGTTTCGTACTCAGAGGAAAAACAATCCCGTGGCAGACCCGTAAAAAGATGGCATCTGACTCGGGCAGCCGAACCCCTTTTTCCCGATAACCATCGGGAACTGGCATCAAGCCTGATCCGGGCGCTCGAAAAGAAATTTGGAACTAACGGCCTGAAGACGGTTCTGACCGCCAGAAGCCGTAATCAAATCAAATATTATTCCTGTAAGATGAAGCCCGCCCGAAGCCTGGAAGACAAAGCTAAGATTCTGGCGGCGCTGCGCACAGAAGAAGGGTACATGGCTGATGCCCGTACGAACAGCGACGGCTCCATAAGCCTGACCGAACATCACTGTCCCATTCGCGAAGCCGCCGGACAATGTATAGGCATTTGTGCTGAGGAAATGCGCGTCTTCCAGACGCTGTTTGGAAAAGACATCAAGATTGAGCGCGAGACCCATATCCTCAAAGGTGATTCGGGTTGCCGTTATAGAATCTGCAAAAGAAAATGATTTGGCAGTGAGAGCGCGGCCTAATCCAGCAGTGCGCGGATTGCCTTCAATTCGCTCAAAGCTTCACCCACCTGTTTTTTATCAACCCCGTCAGCGCTGACAGTATCGGTGGAAGCACTCTCGAAAAGTGACGCTGTGCCAGCGGCAGATGAACTGATTTCGGTCGCCTCGATAATGCTCCGGGGTCCGTTATCTTTCAGCAATCGCTGCACACCCTTGATGGTGTAGCCTTTGGAATAAAGATGTTGGTGGATCGCTTTTAACAATTCAATATCTTCGGGGCGATAGTAGCGGCGATTGCCGCCGCGCTTCAGAGGCTTTAACTGGTTAAACCGGGACTCCCAGAATCGGAGTACATGCTGGGGCACATCCAAATCGCCCGCCACCTCACTGATGGTGCGAAATGCCTGCTCAGATTTCATTGTGACTCCCCAATGATGGCACTATGCGATGTTCGAGTCGCACATATCAGTCATTTCTGCAAAACTTAGACCCTCTTCTCTTTTTTCCTTTAGGCCTGTGCTTGCCTTTCCCACCTCAACAAACTTTCCATTATCTCTGCATGCTAGTGTATAGCTGCTCAACCATCTTGATCTTTTCCCCTCACCCCATTCTGCTTTTACAACAACCAAATCAAGATTTTCTTTTGTTGTCTTTAACTTTACCATAAATCCAACTCTAGCTCCTGGTTTATAAGGAGCATCAAGCTTTTTAATCATCAAGCCCTCATTTCCGGAATCAACAGCTTCTTTGTGAAAATCCTGAACCTCTTTTTTATTTGAGGTTACAATACTTTTCGCAACCTTGATTTTTTTTGAAACATTCTTTATTATTTTATCAATAATTTTTTTTCTTTCCTCAAAAGGCTCATTAATAACACTTTTGCCTTTGTAGTTTATTATATCAAAGACATTTACCTCAACTGGAAACTGCTCAGACATCCTTTCAATATCATATTTCCTCTTTATTCT
>JACZYI010000031.1 GCA_022571175.1 Pseudomonadota bacterium | reverse complement strand
GTTGAGTCGCAATTTCGACCTGCCCATCGCAAATATTCAAAATTCGAAAAGCATTTGGTTTCAAAGGCGCTGCGGTCGATCCAAAGGCATCGGATAAGGCCCCTTGCAGCTCCTGACGGTCACCATCGAAGCTCAAAGCCCAAATCCCAATTCCCTTCAAATCGTTTTCATTCACCACTTCAAATTTCCTTGCTAATCGACCCTTCTTTGCCCATTTTAGAGCCAACGGGAAACTCTTGTTGTGAGGCTGGGTTAAATTTCCCGCCATGAGGAACTGAAAAAATGAGTGTTCGACCCTATCGCGATATTTATCGCCGTGAATGCCGCCAGATAATGATGGGTGATGTTCCCATCGGTGGGGGTGCGCCGATTACGGTCCAAAGCATGACCAATACCTTGACCAGCGATGCCAAGGCGACCATTGAGCAGATTCGGGCTCTGGAGGATGCGGGCGCAGACATTGTCAGGGTCTCCTGTCCTGACAAAGAGTCCACATCCGCACTGTCAGAAATATGCCGGGCCGCCAATGTTCCAATCGTGGCCGATATCCATTTTCACTACAAAAGAGCCCTCGAAGCCGCTGACGCCGGAGCAGCTTGTTTGCGGATAAATCCGGGCAATATCGGGTCTGCAGATCGGGTCAAAGAAGTGGTTCTTGCGGCAAAAGCCAATGGTTGCGCCATGCGTATCGGCGTTAATGCTGGTTCACTTGAAAAACACTTGCTTGAAAAATATGGTGAGCCTTGTCCCGAAGCCATGGTTGAAAGTGCAATGGACCATGCCAAACTGTTGGAAGACAATGATTTCTTTGAATTCAAGATCAGTGTCAAAGCCTCTGATATTTTTCTTGCCGTGGCCGCGTATCAGGGTCTTGCCGAGGTTTGCGATTATCCCCTTCATCTGGGAATTACAGAAGCAGGCAGTCTGAAGGGAGGCACGGTCAAGTCATCCATCGGAATGGGTATGTTGTTGTGGTCGGGAATCGGGGATACCATCCGCGTCTCTCTGTCCGCGGACCCGGTGGAAGAGATCAAGGCCGGATTTGAAATTCTGAAGTCTCTCGGAATCAGGCATCGTGGCGTTAGTATTATTTCTTGTCCGTCCTGCGCCCGTCAGGCTTATCCCGTTATCAGGACTGTGGAGCTTCTGGAAGAACGTCTTGCGCATATCTCGACGCCTCTCAGCCTGTCCATTATTGGCTGCGTCGTTAACGGACCCGGAGAGGCTCGTGAAACGGACATTGGGTTGACTGGTGGCGGAAATGGAACACACATGATTTATCTTTCAGGTGTTACCGATCACAAGATTACCGATGATGGTCTGGTGGACCATATTGTGGAATTGGTTGAGGCCAAGGCCGCCGAAATAGAGGCCGAGAAAATAGAGGCCGAGAAAGAAGAAGCATTGCCTGAGGTTGTTAAAGCGGTATCCTGACCGGCTTTAAGGGGGAAATTCGTGTCCAAACTGCAGCCCGTTCGTGGCACCCGGGACATCTGCGGCGATGATGCCCGCCGGTTTTCGCAAGTGGTTGACATTTTTAAGAGTGTTGCTGGTCGTTTTGGATTCCGGGAAATTGCTACACCCCTGTTTGAGTTTTCAGAGGTTTTTCGACGGACTCTGGGTGAGACTTCGGATGTGGTCTCAAAGGAAATGTATAGCTTCATCGACCGGGGCGGCGATGAAATTACACTCAGACCCGAATACACCGCAGGGATTGCAAGAGCGTATCTGTCAGGGGGCATGCAGCAGGAAGGCGTGGTCAAGCTGTATGCCTATGGGCCAATGTTCCGCTACGAACGGCCTCAAAAAGGGCGCTACCGCCAGTTCCACCAGCTTGATGTGGAAATATTGGGCGCACCCGAACCACAGGCAGACGTGGAAATTATCGCTCTGGGTCAGCAGTTACTTGAGGAAATGGGCCTTGCCTCGCAGGCAACCCTCCATCTGAATTCTTTGGGGGACCCGGAAAGCAGACAGGCGTATCGAGTGGCTCTGGTGGCCTACTTCGATGGGAATAAAGATACACTTTCCAAGGACAGTCTCGCTCGTTTATCACGCAATCCGCTCAGAATTCTCGATTCCAAAGATGAAGGGGATCAAAAACTTGTGGCCAATGCTCCGGTCATGGTGGACTATTTGAACGAAACTAGCCGGGATTTTATCACCAGTGTTAAACGGGGGCTCGATATTCTTGGCATTGAGTATACGGACAATCCAAAACTGGTACGTGGGCTTGATTATTATTGTCACACTGCTTTTGAGTTCATCACCAATGATCTGGGGGCTCAGGGCACGGTCATCGGCGGCGGTCGCTATGATGGCCTGATTGAGCAGATGGGCGGGCCTGCAACGGCTGGTGTTGGTTGGGCTGCGGGCATTGAAAGATTGGGAATGCTGTTATCGGATGTTCCGGAAGGTCCGAGGCCGGTGGCCCTGATTCCTCTGGGTGAAGCAGCAGAAGAAAAAGCACTCAAGATTGCCTCTCAACTCAGAAAAGCTGGCCGTACCGTCGACATGGCCTTCAGGGGAAAACTCAAGAAAAGGCTGAGCCGGGCGAATAAACAAAATGCCAGATATGCCATCATTCTGGGCGAAAACGAGCTGGCCAAGGGCCAGGCCATCATCAGAGATTTGGATGAAGGCTCGCAGCGTGAGGTACCCCTGGAGGGTTTGTTGGCTGCTCTGCCTCCTGAGTCCTAGCATCACCAGTTGATTTCGGTACCGCATGCCATTTTTGAACAATGCAAAATGATACCTTGAAGTAGCTGAGGCAAGGGATGATTCCAGACCAGAAACTAGAACAGATTATCAAGCGATTTGAAGAGCTAATCCAAAGCCTTGCGAATCCGGACGAACTGGGCAAAGACAATTTTGCCAAGGCTTCGAAAGAATATTCAGATCTTGATCCTGTTGTAACTGAGGCGAAGCTGTTGCTTGCCATGCGGGCAGAAGTTGTTGATCTGGAGGAAATGGTGGATGACGGGGAAGCGGATGCTGAAATGCGCACACTGGCCGCTGAAGAACTTGAAGATACAAGAGCCAAAATTGAAAAGGCAGAACACAAGCTTTCAGTTTTGTTGCTGCCAAAAGATATTGCCGATGATCGCTCGGTAATATTGGAGATTCGGGCGGGTGCCGGTGGAGACGAGGCTTCACTTTTCGCAGGTGTGCTTTTTCGCATGTATCAAAAATATGCAGAAACCAAAGGCTGGAAAGTTGAGATTATCAGCGCTTCATCAAGCGGTGTAGGTGGCTATAAGGAGGTCATCGCCTCGGTCTCGGGCAGGGGTGTTTTTTCCCGGATGAAATTTGAATCGGGCGTACACCGCGTTCAACGGGTGCCAACCACCGAATCGAGCGGAAGAATTCATACTTCCACTGCCACCGTCGCTGTCTTACCGGAAGCCGAGGAGGTGGATATACAGATTGAGGAAAAAGATCTTCGGGTTGATATATTCAGGGCAAGCGGCCCCGGCGGACAATCGGTTAATACCACCGATAGCGCTATTCGGATTACGCATTTGCCGACCGGCATTGTGGTCCAGCAGCAGGACGAGAAATCCCAGCATAAGAACCGCGCCAAGGCCATGAAAGTGTTGAGAGCCAGACTATATGAGCATGAACGGGCCAAGGCGGATGAGGAGCGAGCGGCCAACCGCCGTGGTCAAATAGGAACGGGTGATCGGTCTGAGCGAATCCGCACTTATAATTATCCCCAAGGGAGGGTCAGCGATCATCGCATCAATTTGACGGTTCATAAACTGGACCAGATTTTAGAAGGAGTGGGTCTGGATGGCATTATAGATGCCTTGGTGGAAGACCATCAGGCAACACAGCTGGCGGACATGGAGTCATTCGCTTGACTACAATCTCACGCGCGGTGAGGCGCGCAGAAAAAATTCTGAAGACGGCTGGCATTGCTACTGCACGGCTGGATGCTGAGGTCCTGCTGGCCAGCATTTCAGGACTCGACAGGTCAGTGCTCCTGCTGACTATGGGTAGGGAAGTTTCAGACCGAGAGCTTGCCACATTAGAGCGATGGACCGCGAGAAGGGCTCTGGGAGAGCCGGTGGCGCGGATAACGGGAAGCAAGGAATTCTGGAGCCTGGACTTTCGCATCAACTCTGACACTTTAGTGCCGCGACCGGAAAGCGAGACCTTGGTGGAGGTGATTGTGGACTATGTGCGTTCAACCCCTCTGGGTATCAGATACGCGTGGAAAATTCTGGATCTTGGCACCGGTTCGGGCTGTCTTCTGCTTGCACTTCTGAATGAGCTGGAGGGGGCAGTGGGCATCGGAGTTGATCGGGCAGAGGGTGTGGTCAATCAGGCGCGCGAAAATTCCATACGCTTTGGCTTGTCAAAGCGGGCGGAGTTCATGGTGGCTGACTGGCGCACTTCTCCAGCCGGAATTGTCAAATCATCCGCCCCATTTGATTTTATCATTTCTAATCCGCCTTATATAGAATCGGACCAGATCCAATCTCTCCCGATTGAAGTTCGCGCGCACGACCCGGTTTTGGCGCTGGATGGCGGCAAGGATGGTCTTGAGTGCCTGCCATATATATTCAGTTGGGCCTCTGAACTTTTATTGCAGGGCGGGGTCATGGCGCTCGAGATGGGTAAAGATCAGGCACTAAGGGTCCGGGCCATGATCCAAAAGGAAGACTTTGAAGAAATTCACATAACGAGTGATCTGGCTGGTATTGAGCGTGTTATTCGGTGCCGGAAGTCATAGGAACAGACCATCTTCATAATTAACTAAATTTTTGTTGGCATACTGCGTTTATGTCGCTAGGTTAGGCGGGCCTAAGCGGCGGAAATCCGGGAATGTTCCGGTCATTATCTCTAACAGCACGAAAAGAATGAGTTGAGGCTTTAGGAGATTTGTTTGTACCCGCTGCAACAGTAAAAATGGTATAACCAAGACACCCAAACATGAGACGAAATCAGGGCTCTCGCCCACCAAGAGACCGCTCACGTGGTCGCCATTCGAATGGCAGTAATTCTCCCCGAGGTATCAGGCGGGGAGGGCCTCAGGGTCGTGCCAACGCCCAAAAGATGGCAGAACAATATAAAGGGCTGGCACGGGATGCCCAACTGGCGGGTGATCGGGTAAAGGCAGAGAGCCATTTCCAGCATGCAGATCACTACATGCGTTTGGCGCAGGAGTCAGGCGATCAAATCAAAAAGACTGTAGAACAGAAAACTACCCCTGAACCAAACTCTAATTCAACTAATGGACGGGACAGGACCACGAGCCCTAAAGGGTCTGCGAGCCCTGAAGGGCGCGATCAAATCAAGTCTGAAAAAGATCAGGGGAATCAGATGGCTTCTCTGGCTGAGGACGTGGTCTCCAAAATGGAGAACGGAAACGACTCGCCAGATGCTGAAGCTGCCACATCGGAGGAATCTGACAAGGGGCAAAAAACAGTCGTTCCGGGAAAAACAACCCCTGATGACAAGACTGCCAAAACTTCAAAAGATGTCTCCTCTGACGCTGGCTGATTTATAGTCCCTTCACATAAACATCCTATAAAATTGGTCTTTGCTTATTGTGTTGCCCGTTTGTCACACTATATGTTGTGGGCACAGAAGAAAGTCTGACCTGAATCATGGACATGGAACGATATACCGAACGCTCAAAAGGGCTGCTGCAGGCCGCGCAAACGCTGGCTATGCGGTCGGGTCATCAGAAATTTGTTCCTGAACATCTCCTGAAAGCGCTCCTGGAAGATAAGGAAGGTCTGGCTTCAAATTTGATCCGGGCGGCGGAAGGAAAGCCAGAACAGGTCTTGGCTGCTGTCGAGCAACAGCTGGCGGGGCTCCCGGTAGTAAAAGGCTCAGGAGCCGGACAGCTTTATATGGCATCCGAGATTGCTAAACTGCTTGAGCAGGCAGAGAATATTGCCGAAAAGGCCGGCGATAAATTTGTGACCGCAGAGCGTCTTCTGCTTGCTCTGGCACTTGAGGACAATTCACCCTGTGGTCGGGCTCTGAAGGAATCAGGTGTCTCAGCCCAGAAACTAAATCAAGCCATTGAAGATGTCCGTAAGGGACGCACTGCCGATACCGCGGGCGCGGAGAACGCCTATGATGCTCTCAAACGCTTTACGAGGGATTTAACCATAGCGGCTCGAGAGGGCAAGCTTGACCCGGTTATCGGGCGTGACGAAGAAATTCGCCGCACCATTCAGGTTCTCTCCCGGCGCACCAAAAACAATCCGGTGCTGATAGGCGAACCCGGCGTGGGGAAGACCGCCATCGCCGAAGGATTGGCTCTACGAATTGCAAATGGTGATGTTCCCGAGAGCCTCAAAGACAAGCATATTCATTCCCTTGATATGGGCTCACTCATCGCCGGTGCTAAATATCGTGGTGAATTTGAAGAACGTCTCAAAAGTCTGCTGGATGAAGTTCAGGCTTCGGATGGTCAGGTGGTTCTGTTCATAGATGAAATGCATACGCTGGTGGGGGCGGGCAAGACCGAGGGTGCCATGGATGCATCTAATTTGCTCAAACCAGCACTGGCTCGGGGTGACTTGCATTGTATCGGAGCTACCACCCTTGATGAATATCGCAAATATGTGGAAAAAGATGCCGCCCTGGCGCGCAGATTTCAGCCGGTCTTGATTGAAGAACCGACGCTTGAAGATACCATTTCAATACTTCGGGGGCTCAAGGAAAAATATGAGTTGCACCACGGAGTGCGCATAACCGACGGAGCCATTATTGCGGCGGCGACGCTTTCAGACCGTTATATCTCCGAGAGATTCTTGCCGGACAAGGCAATTGATCTCATGGATGAGGCCGCTAGCCGTTTGCGGATGGAACTGGATTCAAAACCGGAAGCGATTGATGAGCTTGACCGGAAAATCATGCAAAGGAAAATCGAGGCAGAAGCGCTGAAGAAAGAGAAAGACAAAGCCAGCAAGGAGCGGTTGGATAAAATTGAAAAGGAACTGGCAGAGCTGGAGCAAGAATCAGCGACGCTTACCGCCCAATGGCAGGCTGAAAAGGGAAAATTGGCTGAGGTGCAAAAGCTTAAAGAACAACTGGATGCTGCCCGCCAAACCCTCGAGCGAGCACAGCGTGAAGGCGATTTGGCAGCCGCTGGCGAGCTCACATATGGTCTGATTCCTGATCTTGAAAAACGCATTGAACAAGCCTCACATCATCAAAATGATGCCATGCTGAACGAAGAGGTGACAGCCGAAGACATCGCGGCGGTGGTTTCTCGCTGGTCGGGAGTGCCGGTGGAGAAAATGCTGGAGGGTGAACGCGAAAAGCTCATCCAGATGGAACAAATACTGGGGCTACGCGTGATTGGCCAGAGCGAAGCCATTGAGGCCGTGTCTAACGCGGTCAGAAGAGCCCGCGCGGGCTTGCAAGACCCGGCGCGACCGCTTGGTTCATTTCTGTTCCTTGGTCCTACAGGTGTGGGCAAGACCGAACTTACAAAAGCGCTGGCCGAGTTTTTGTTCGATGATGAGCACGCCATGGTCCGAATCGATATGTCCGAATATATGGAAAAACATTCCGTCTCGCGCCTCATTGGCGCTCCACCCGGTTATGTGGGCTACGAAGAAGGGGGTGCCTTGACCGAGGCGGTTCGGCGTAAGGGCTATCAAGTGGTTCTGTTTGATGAAATTGAAAAGGCTCACCGGGACGTATTTAACATTCTCTTGCAGGTGCTGGATGAGGGTCGATTGACGGATGGTCAGGGCCGGACGGTAAATTTTTCCAACACTCTTATCATTCTGACTTCAAATCTCGGTGGTGATCTGATCGCGTCTCTGGATGAAAAGGCCGATGTGGACGAGGTACGAGACGATGTGATGAGCGTTGTGAAAGCTACATTTCGCCCCGAATTTATTAACCGGCTCGACGACATTATCCTCTTCCGTCGCCTCTCACTCGGGCAAATGACCGCCATCGTTGATATTCAATTGGGGCAATTGCAAAAGCGGCTTGATGAAAAGAAAATTTCTGTGACATTTGAAGACAAGGCACGCGAGAAGCTTGCAAAACTTGGTTATGATCCGGTTTATGGTGCCCGCCCATTGAAGCGTGCTATCCAAAACCATATCCAGGATCACCTGGCTCAGGGAATTCTGAAAGGTGATATTGCTGAAGGCACCAGGGTTACGGTGGGAATGAAAGGTGAAGAGTTTTCATTCTCCACAAAGACTGCTGGCTAACCTCTGTTTCGGCAATCTCTATTTATCTTGAAAGCACAAAGAAAAACCGGGGCCCGAAGGCCCCGGTTCCAATTCTTTAATTCACTTTAGCGGTTTAATAGTCGGCTGTAATACCGAATATGAAGCGGCGACCAACAATGTCCTGGAACAGGTTGGAGTTGCCGCCCTTGCTCGCCGAGAGAATTCCCGAGTCGATATTATCAAAGACGTTATTGATAACAAAACGGGTCCGGAGATTGTCCGTCAACTGATATGTGATTGACATATTGTGGATCCGGTTTGCCGGGAAGCGACTGATATCACGCCTTTCGTCAGTGGCCTCGTTACTGAAAACACCACCGCTGACGTGCAATGTTTGCCACAGGATGGAAAGATCATCCACCGAGTACCTCAAATTCAGCTGCATGCGGAACCTCTCAAAGCGCCGCTCGCCGTCAAAGACATCGATGTCAGAACGGTTGACGGTTTGCTGATGCTTGTTGGTATAGAAGAAGTTACCCGAAACATCCAGGCTACCCGGAATTGAATCCAGGAACTGAATATCGGCCACTTCCAGCTGATAGGTGAAGTTTGCAACCATACCAGAGAACTCACGAACTGCGGCGTTAAAGAAGCCAAGTTCCGGGTCTAAAATCTGGAAGAACTGGTCACGAGAGAACCGAATACAAGCCGAATTAGGTTGTGTATTATCGTAACAGGCGTTCAACAGTTGCGTACCTGAGATGCTGATAATGGCGTTGTTCAGCGTAATGGATGTCCAGTCAATCGAGATCGTCAGGCCCGGGAACATGCTGGGGGTGAGAATACCACCAACGGTCCAGGAGTCCGCGATTTCGTTTTCGAGATCAAGATTACCACCCGTGGTCGCAGGTTGCGACGCATTGACAATGATCGATACAAAGTCGGCCAAAGTCTGGTTGGCAGGATCGACAACACCGTCACCGTCACCGTCAAGACCATTGCCCGCAGCTCCGATAAAGCTCGCGAACTCGGCTGCACAGTTTGCCGCACGCGTGGCCGGTTGAGGACCAGCGATAATGAACCGTGGGTCACACGGATCCTGGGCAAATGTGAAGATGTCAGACGTGGGCAGGAACAACTCCGGGATCGCAGGCGACCTGATCGACTGTGTGAAGTTACCACGCAGCAGAAGGTCTTGTCCGATCAACGGCAAATCCATTCTCATACGACCGCCCAAGGTCCAGGTAACGTCCTTGCCGGCAAAGTTGTTATCCACAAGACGGATAGCGCCTTCAAGCCAGATGGATTCTATCATTGGAGGATTGATGAAAAATCCTTCGCCACCTTCAATCAACGGAACAAGTGTTTCACCGTAGATTTCATAAGTGTTGAAGGCACCCGTCACATTCTGACGGGGGGATGACGGATCAATACCAAGAGTCAGGCCCTGACCCGATCTGAATTTACCATCTTCACGACGATGGGTTACACCAGCAGCGATGGCGACCGGACCAGCCGGAAGCTCAAACAGATCACCAGAGATATTCGCCTCCATAACTTGTTGGCGAATTTGGACAGTGGTCATCTGCTGCTGGACCAGATAGTCAAGGACATCCTGGCCATTCCGGTCAGAACCGAACGGGTTGAACGGCAGACACTCGGTGACATCCGAGGGTACCGCCGCAGGAACTTGCGATTTATCCTGCGGGAATTCACCCGCACCATCCCTGATTACACGGCAGACAATCTTGCCATCGGCGTCAAGGACTGCATCGAGAGACATACCATACCGGATACCATTGAGATTGTTGCCGGCTGTAAAGGCATCGGTTATGCCAAAGATATAGTAGGCATCCCAGTTCCAGGTGTTACCAAACACGTCCAGATCACCTTCAAAACCGGTTGCAATCCGCAAAACGTTTTGGGTACGCGTATTGGGGCGACCCTTTACGATGTCGTTGTTGGAACGGTTCATCCAGAAAAACTGGTTATCATCGGTGGTGGTCGGATCATCGACAACGGTTGGATCATAAACACCATTCAGTATCAGAATGTCTTTGGTTTCCTGACTTATGAACGGGTTGTCCGTAATATCCATTTGCAGCAGACCCTGGGCACCAGGACCAAAGACCACGATGCTCCATGGTGGTTGGTTGATATTATCAGAAGAATCTGACCGTGCATACAGGGTCTCAATGAAGACCCGCGTATTGTCGGTGATCTGATAATGGGAGTTACCAGTGATGATCCAGCGATCAAGCGGCGATACCAGAGTATTGGTTTCTGGCAGACACAGAACGATCGGATTGGTACCACAACCCGCGCCTTGAGAAAAGAAGACGGAAGTCAGGGTACCGAAATTGGCTTCGTCAAAGGTAATCAGATTACCAAGGACGTCAAAGACCAACCGATCGCCATTGGCATTCACCAGCGCATTTGCGCCGTCCGGCGGGAAGGCCAGCCCTGGCACAGAAAGCGGAAGGCCGGTATTTGGAACCTGCCACACATTTGAAGTATCCTTGCAGAAGAGTGTGTCAGGAATACCATCAGCCGGGCCGGTGTTGGCCGGGTTGGAACAGAAGCCCCAATTGTCGAGAGCCTGTTGACGGTCAGGACCATCAAGAGCTTTCTGGGTTACAAATTCAGCAGATATCGTGGCATTACCACGACCATCGGCGAAATTGCCGCCCCACAGGCCACGAATACGGTAGTTTTGCGTATCGCCGCGTTGCGAAACGCTGAACTGTGTATCAGCCGAGAAGCCTTCGAAGTCGTCTTTCAGGATGATATTGACCGTCGCCGCGATAGCGTCTGAACCGTAAATCGGTGCACCACCAATAAAGATGGTTTCGATCCGGTCGATCAGGGCCGTCGGGATGATGTTCAAATCAACCTGCAAGCCAGCTGCGGCACCAGCACCCACAGAGGTAGGTGTGTTTTGTCCAACCGTGCGGCGGCCATTGATCAAGGTTAATGTGCGGTTTGAACCCAAACCAAACGCGTTCACAAAGTTCTGTCCGACTGATTGGCTGGACTGCTGACCGAAATTCGAGTTGCCAGGAATACCAAAGGCCGGAATTTGGTTGAGCGCTTGGGCGACGTTTGTAAAGCCGCGTTCATCTATAAAATCAGAATCCACCGTAACGGCGGGCTGAAGTGTGTCAAAACCTGCACGGCGAATTCGCGAACCCGTAACGAGGACTTCTTCGATTTCTTCATCGACAGCGTCATCGTCTTGAGCCAGGGCAGCAGACGAACCAATAACAGCAGGTGCTGCCATCAGTGCCACTGCGGAACTGCCAAGAAGAGCAGTGCGCAAATAACTCCAGTGTTTCTTATTCACTGCAGATCCCCCTCTAATAGTTGTTAAAAGATACGGCTGGATAAATTTTTCGAGCACCAACCCTATCGCTCTATTCGTTCCCATGGTCCCTTTCCCGCCCCATCCTTCGGACGGAAATCGGGACTAGTTCCCTAAGAACCCCTAACGTCAAGCCACAGATCAAATACTGAGACTATTGACGGTTATCGCCTGCCATTGCTTTCGCCACGAAAAGACGCAGCAAGCCAGCTTTGGCGGGCTACAGCCCCTAAAGAACCATTGATTGGGGGTAAAGTCAAAGGGAAATAGGGGGATTGAGGTCTATAAATTGGCCAAAATCTACCAAGGGTGTTGCAAAATGACTACAGAGTGAACAGGGGTCAAAATTGAATCAAGGCAAGAGTCGTGGCCGTCCTTTGCCTGAACAGGCAGTTTCCCAGAGATTTAATCAATTTTTGGCATCCAGGAGGGTCAAGCGGAATCCTGGTCAAAAAGATCAAATATCCACTAGTATGGAATGTTATTGGCAGATCGCGGTCTGCGGACAAGCAGAATCAGCGTAAACGCTTTACCCGCGCGAATCCCTTTTTGCCCTGGATTTTGAGGCGATAGCCCCCGACCCGGCCTTCTTCAATCTCCACGGTCAGGGTATGGGGATCAACCGCACGTTCGCGTGGGCGGTTCCTATAACTGCTGCTTTTGGTTTCCATCCATATCTGGCCATTGGTTAGCTCCAGAACCAGTTTTTTGTCATAGGAATACCAGAAGCGATTGACACCCATTACAAGGGTAAATTTGTTATTGTCGAGGTTGGGGAAGCCGAAATTATCCCTCTCATCGGGCGCAGTGCCTGGTGTTTTTTCGTTGGCAGCACTACCCATAGCGCTTGTAACAGAATTTTTCTGTTCACTAACGCCTGCCATTCCATCGTCATGACCGGCTCGAGGGCTGACCAGTGATGGGCCGTCCATCTGACTCCTAAGTCTGTTCACAATGTCATTAAAACATTTAAGCTTGTCGCGCTGGTCTTCAATTGCATCGCAAGCGAGCAGATCGTCATTATTTGAATTCTGAGCGTGCGCGCTATCCACGGTAAAAATAAGAGCCAGGGCCAATGTGATAACAAGGGATATAGTTGTGTTCCCAGAAATTTTTAAGCGGTTGGCTACGAGCTCAAAATATCGCAATTTATCCATTCTTGTTTCCTGCTCTTATGAACTATCTTGAGCGCGCCAACCTAATCGCTACAAACCGTCTTGACCAGCACATATCCTGTGTCTTTTTAAGTCTCATCAAATATGGGCGAAACAAGGGCAATACCAATTAGTTATTTGGTATCGAGCCACGAGCTTTTTAACCATCAGAGGGGCTTTCATTGAGAGGTCGCAGCGGCAGCCTGCATCTGAGTCGGATTTTCCATTTCGCTTAATGCGGCAAATGTAGTCACGGCGATTATCTCCGAGTCGACATCGGCCAGGACGATTTCAAATGATCGAAGGATGTCACCATCCAGTTTTCGTCCGGTTGGCATATTCAGAGTCATTGGATTGACCTGATCGTCATCCATCAATACTTCATAATGGAGGTGAGCACCGGT
>JACZYI010000213.1 GCA_022571175.1 Pseudomonadota bacterium | reverse complement strand
CATGGCGCTTTTGCCAATTGACACCGCCCAGGCGGTCAAGCGCTGCATCCCCGGCGTCCGTTCCATAGCGGGTCAACATTTCAATATTCTCGACCGGCAGGTAAAGACGATCACCACCGGCATAGGTCAGCTTCAGGCAATCATGGCTGGCCCCACCCACATCCAGTGTTTGCAAGCCTTCAAAACGACCGACACCATGATCCACATGAACCACCAGATCACCCATGGCCAGTGAGGTGGACTCGGTGAGAAAATTTTCAGCCCGCCGGGTCCGTCGGGATTTTCTCACCAGGCGATCCCCGAGCAGATCACTCTCGGTGATGAGGGTAAACTCCGGACACTCATAGCCATGTTCCACAGGCAGCACGGCTAAAGCGAGAGCCTCCGGCCCCCCGGAAGCCACTTGGGCGAAAGTTTCCACAATTTCGGTAGCCCCAAAGCCATGATCGGCCAGAACCAGCGCCAGCCGGTCACGGGAGCCACGGCTGTAACTCGCCAGAATAACCGGTCTGCCATCCTTTACCAGCTCACTCACATGGCTTTTCAGCAGGTCATAGAGATTGCTCCCCTTTTCCCGACGCTCGGGTGCAAAATCCCGACCTCTCTTGGCGTGGAAGGAAACACTGGTAGCGCTCTCTGGCTCCTCAAAGGGCGAGAGGCGAAGGGGTGAGGCCGATTTCAGCCTATCTTGCCATTCGGTTTTATCCATGGTGAGCAGCAAAGGAGGCAAAGGTTTGTAGGGATGGGAGAACGCCGATGGTTTCTCCAGTGCCTCACACCGGGCATCGTAATAATCGGCAATGGAGTTCAGCCTGGCTTCAGCCGCAGCATCAGCCTGATGGTCCAGGGTCAAAATGGCGCGGGGCAGATAATCAAAAAGCGTTTCGAGCTTGTGATGAAACAGGGGCAGCCAATGCTCGGCGCCGTGGTGCAGGCGTCCCTCACTGACCGCATGATAAAGCGGATCATCATCAAGCACAGTGCCGAAATGTGTGTGATAGCCTTCCCGAAAACGCGCGATGGTCTCAGGGTTCAACTGAAATTCACCGGCGGCGGTCAGCTCCAGCTCTTTAATATTTTCCGTGGATCGCTGGCTGAGGGCATCAAAATGCCGCAGGCTTTCCAGCCGGTCGCCAAAAAAATCGAACCGGATGGGGTTTTCTTCGCTCGGGGGGAAAAGGTCAATCAGGCCACCACGGACCGCATAATCTCCGGGTTCCATAACTTGCCCCGCTCGGTGATAGCCATTTTCGCTCAGGAATTTAATCAGATCGTCCGGGTCCAGCTGCTGGCCACAACGGGCGTATAAATGCGCGGCTTTGGTCATGCTTCGCGTCGGAACCCGTTGCAAGGCCGCATTGATGGTGGTGAGCACCATCAATGGTGCGTCGGCCCCGTTCCCTGCCAGCTTTGCCAGCCCGGCCAGGCATTTCATACGGGTGGCCAGAATATGGGACTTGGGCGAGACCCTATCGTAGGGCAGACAGTCCCAGGCCGGGAAATGCATAATGGTCAGCTCTGGTGCAAAAAAGGGCAGGGTTTGGCGCAATATCTCCAGATGTTGATCGTCGCGGGCAATATGCAACACCGGCATTCTGGCCTGAAGGGCCAGTTCGGCTAGAATTTTGGCATCATAGCCTTTCGGCACGCCGGCCAGAATTTCGAGAGTTGGTTGTTCTGACGAGCGATCAGCCAGAATTTTTTCCATAATCCCGGTCACGAGAGAGATTTGCCGGCAATCCGGGCTCGCAGCTTTTCAAACAGCAGATGGTTGAATTGATCGGGCAGGGGTCTTGCCCCGGTTGCCCAGGCCAGAATATCCTGATCCTGTTCCTCGAACAATGTCTCCAGATACTGGCAATCACCGGCGGAGAGCTGATCTAAAATCTCATCGACGAAGCCGCCCAGAATAATATCAGCTTCCTGGGTGCCACGATGCCAGGAGCGAAATTTGAGCCTTTTTTTGCGGGTGTCCAAATCCATTTGGTCTCTTTGCTCCCTCATGATCCCTGGCTTGCAAGCACGCCAAAAGGGGCGGGCCAAAATTCTGATGGTTGTCCCGCCCTTGCGTCCAGAGACTTATAGGGTAATCTTTCAGCGGAAGAAAGTTATAACCGGAGGGCTCCGGACCATGCGGCCAGAACGGCTTTACGCTCTATTCAAGGATGTGGCATCAATAAAGGGTATTGGTTCGCGCCTTCGCCTTTATCTTGAGCGCCTGACCGGTGCGCGTCTGATTGATCTTCTCTGGCATTTGCCCTCTGGCATTATAGACCGGCGGTTTCGACCCAAAATAGACGAAGCCAAGCCGGGCCAGATTGCCACGCTTGAAGTGACGGTTGAAAAACATATCAAGGGAAGGGACAAGCGCGTTCCCTATCGGGTTATCACCGGCGACGAGACCGGAAAGCTGACCTTGGTGTTTTTTCGCGGTGACGAAGACTATCTTCTTGGCAAACTGCCCCTGGATGAAAAACGTATCGTCTCGGGCCGGGTTGAGCGTTACGGCGGCAAGCTGCAAATGACACATCCCGATCATATGGTGGCCTTGGACGAGCTTGATCAACTGCCGATTATCGAGCCGGTTTATCCTCTCACCCAGGGTCTGACCTTGAAGGCTCTAGCCAAAGCCATGAGGGGAGCTCTCGAAATACTGCCTGATTTGCCCGAGTGGCTGGACGGACCCTATTTGAAAAAACAGCAATGGCCCGGCTGGCAGGAAGCTGTGCGGCTGGCGCATGAACCACTGGCCCCCGCTGATCTGGACCCGCTAACACCGGCGAGAGCGCGGCTGGCCTATGATGAATTGCTGGCCAACGGGACAATTCTGGCCTACGAGGTCTCGTTTCAATACGTACACACCGAAGACCCTCGCTACCGCTATGTGTGGTACATCGCTCCCAGTGCCGATGCCGTGGACAAAGTGAATGAAGCATATACCGCTGTCTTCGAGAAGGAGGCTCCGGCCATCTTCGCCGCCCTGAGCGCAGTTGCCATCAGGAGCGAGCACCGCGATGTTTTCAGGCGTGTCCTGAAATACGCGCATAAGTAAGTTCGTACGAAAGTCGAGACTTTACAGCGGCGACTGGACAGCTCCGAGATGTGGGCTGCTCTAGCCACGCTGCTGGCGCCTTCCAGATTGAGAAAGGAGTATGTCATGAAGAAACTCTTGCTGATTGTAGCAACACTACTCGTGCTCGCCGTCAGCGGGTGCGCGCCACAGGTGGACACGGCGGCGGAGCAGGTGGCCATTGAGCAAGCCCTGCGCGACTGGCTCGAAGCCACCAACAAGCCGGGCTAGGAGAGAGCCGACAGCT
>JACZYI010000212.1 GCA_022571175.1 Pseudomonadota bacterium | reverse complement strand
CCGGCATCAATCCCGGCTTCTCCCTATAGAGGCTGAACAGCCCTGTCACCACCTTTTTTCCATGCCCGGCCATATCCTTGACAGCGGCATGCTCATACATGTTTTGGTGCAAAAAAGCCTTGAGGGCTTTTTCATGGGGCAACATATGGTTGGAAAAGCCGACCACCGCCCCCTCAGCCCCCCGAATGTCTGACACCGTCCGGGGGTCCAGCGCCTCAAGTCTGTCCTCACTTTCGCGCAAAATATCCCGGCACATGCGATTGATCAGACGGCGCACCAGTTCATGGATCAGGATGGTTCCCTCCAAAATTCCGTGTGCCGCCTCAATTTCCGCCAGCACCTCTGCCACCAAAGGCACCACCGAGAGGGCCTGAACCGTAAAGAGACCGGCCCGGAGGCCATCATCCACATCGTGATTATTATAGGCAATATCGTCCGAAATGGCCACCACCTGCGCTTCCGGGCCCGGCCAGCTATGGATTTCCAGATCCATCGCCGCCAGGGGTGCTCGAAGCGCCCAAGGCAGATCCGCTGGCGGGTTCCGGGCATCAATCGGGCTATCCGCGAGCGGCCCGTTATGTTTGACCAGGCCTTCCAGGGTCTCCCAGGTCAAATTCAGACCGTCGAAGGCGGCATAGCGCCGCTCCAGCGAAGTTACCAGGCGGAGCGTGTGGGCATTATGATCAAAGCCGCCAAAATCCTTCATACAGGCGTTCAGGGCCTCTTCGCCCGCATGACCAAAGGCGGTATGGCCAAAATCATGGGCGAGAGCCAGTGCTTCTGCCAAATCCTCATCCAGATGCAGGGTGCGGGCAATGGAGCGCGCGATTTGCGCCACTTCGATAGAATGGGTGAGCCGGGTTCTGAAATGGTCGCCCTGATGATGTACAAAGACCTGGGTTTTATGTTTCATCCGGCGAAAAGTGGAGCAATGGATAATCCGGTCCCGGTCACGCTGGAATACTGATCGGTTAAGGCTTTCATCCTCATTATGCAGCCGGCCTCTAGATTGGGCCGGGAGACTGGCATAGGGTGCCAGGGTCTCATAATAGGATCGGAATTTTGCTGCCATAATCTGCACACCCCAGAGCCTTGCCCACACCCTTTTCAGCTAAAAAAAATCAACGGTGCTTTTAATTGACAATTAATGCTACTATATTAGATAGGTGACAAGCACTGAGACAATATGAGATAAACACCGACCATGAACCAGCAAGCACCCGTAACCATTACCGACAATGCCGTGAAGCGTGTTGCCTTCCTGCTTGAGCGTGAAGGCAAACCTGGCATGAATTTCCGCATTTCGGTCACCGGTGGCGGCTGTTCCGGCTTCCAGTACAAGTTTGACCTTGATGACAAGATCGACAAAGAGGACGTCATGCTGGAAAAAGGCAATGTGAAAGTGCTGATCGATTCCATGTCGCTGCTTTATATGATGGGCTCCGAGATCGACTTTATTGAGGACTTGTCGGGCTCCAACTTCCGCATCTCCAATCCCAATGCCGAAGCCCAGTGCGGATGCGGCACCTCCTTTTCGGTCTAGGACCGGACCACTTGAAAATAGCGACCTTCAACATTAACGGCATCAAGGCGCGTTTGCCGCGCTTGCTGGAATGGCTGGAGGAAACCAAGCCCGATGTGGCCTGCCTGCAGGAGATTAAATGCCTGGACGAGAATTTCCCCCGGCTCGAATTTGAAGCGCTGGGCTACCAGCTCGCCATTCACGGTCAGAAGGGTTTTAACGGAGTGGCCATTTTCTCCCGCCATGAGATGCAGGATATTGAGAGAGGCCTGCCCGGCGATGAGAATGATATCCAGTCGCGCTATCTGGAAGCCACCGTCAAGGGCGTGCGCATTTGCTGCTTGTATCTGCCCAACGGCAACCCTGTCCCCGGTGAAAAATTCGACTATAAGCTCGCCTGGATGGACCGCCTGATTGCCCGCGCCAAAATATTGCTGGCCAGCGAAGTGCCGTTTCTCATGCTCGGGGATTTTAACGTCTTTCAGGAGGAGATTGACTGCTACGACCCGGCTGCTTTTGCCGGTGATGCCTTGATGCAGCCGGATGCCCGGGCCAGATTTCGTGCGCTCAAATATTTAGGGCTCACCGATGCCAGCCGCCAGAAGACGCCCGGTGGACCCCTTTATACCTTCTGGGATTATCAGCGGGGGGCCTGGCCGCGCGATAATGGTCTCAGGATTGATTTCCTCATGCTCTCGCCAGCGCTCGCTGACCGATTGGTGGAAACTGGCATTGACCGCCCGGAACGTGGTAAGGAGAAGGCATCGGACCATGTACCGGTCTGGTGCGAGCTAAGGGAGGTTGGTGCGAATTAAAATCGGCCCCTCCCGGGAGCCAGTCTGGTGCGAGCTTAAGGATCAGACATGACTGACACATCAACAATCGAGGGCGGCTGCCTCTGTGGCAATATCCGCTATCGCATAACCGGCCAGCCCAAAGACGCCACACATTGCCATTGTACCACCTGTCGCAAGGCTTCGGGCGCAGCCTTCGTTACCTGGTCGTCCATTCACCGGGATAATTTCAAATGGCTGGGTGAAAAACCCATGAACTATCGTGCCAGCGAGATTGCCTACCGCGGCTTTTGTGCCCATTGCGGCACCCATCTGACTTTTTGCTATAACAACCGGCCAGACTGGATCGCCTTTACCGCGGCCAGCCTCGATGATCCCTCAGCTATCACGCCCGGTGCGCATATCTGGACCAAATCAAGATTGCCCTGGCTCAAGCTCGACGATCACCTGCCCGAGTTCAAGGAAGATAACGAGTAACGGACGGACTTTAAGACAGTCTCTTCAGTGCCTCTTCCAGTTTATCGCGTTGGGCTTGCTCATCGGCCAGCGTTGCGCGGGCTTTTTCCACCACCGCCCCGGGTGCTTTCTTGATATAATCCTTATTCTCAAGACGGGCTTCGAGCGCCTTGATTTCTTTGGCTTTTTTGGCAATCTCTTTCACCAGTCGAGCGCGTTCGGCCTCAAAGTCCAGCACGCCGCCAAGATAGAGCGACAAATCCTCGCCGCCCTCCATGGGTGTGAGGATTATGCCCTCGCCTTCTGCCACACCATCATGGAGTCGCTCAAGCCGGGCCAAACGACAAACAAGCTCATGATGGCGCATGACACGTTCACTGGTTTGCTTGTCACCGCTAACGCCCGCCTGAATTTTAGCCGCCGCCGGCACGTTCAAATCTGACCGCACCGCGCGAATTTCGGTCACTAGCCGGATGAGCCAGTCAATTTCAGCCGAGACCCCATCATCCACAAGGCTTTCAGGAATATCCGGCCATTCGGCCAAAATCAAATCCCCCGCCCGTTCCGGGGC
>JACZYI010000211.1 GCA_022571175.1 Pseudomonadota bacterium | reverse complement strand
CGAGGAAACCCACGGGCGGGCCATTGTTGCGGCTATAACCGAGATGGCAAAAACCATGGATCTGGGGCTTGTGGCAGAGGGCGTTGAGACCGAAGATCAATTGGCAGAACTCAAATCACTCGGGCTGGATCATTATCAGGGATATCTTTGTTCCGTGCCTGTGGAGGCTGACAAAATTGAGGCATTGGTGAAAAGCCGTCTGAATGAGCTCTATTCTTAAAATCGAGATTATCTCGGATACGGTCTGTCCCTGGTGTTATGTGGGCAAGCGCCGCATAGAATCGGCATTGCTTGAGTGCCCGGAGATTACCGCGGAGATCACCTGGCGTCCCTTTCAGCTTAACCCCCTGATGCCGCCGGAAGGCATGGATTATGGAGATTATTACCGCCGGAAGTTTGGCGATGAAGATCGCATAGCTAAAATCAGGTCGGCGATGGTTGAGGCGGGTGAAGAAGAAGGTCTTGATTTCAAATTTGAGAAAATCAAGCGAGCTCCGAACACTCTGGCTTCCCACCGTCTCATTCGCTGGGCGGGGGCGGCAGGGGTGCAGGATGCGGCGGTGGAAACCCTGTTCCGGACTTATTTTATGGAGGGGCAGGATATTGGCGAGACCGATGTGCTCATACACATTGCCGGGGAGGCGGGCATGGATGCAGAGCTTGTGTCAGAGCTTTATCGTGAGGGGCGGGACGTGGAGTTGGTGGCAGAAGAAATCAGAACCGCGCAGGATTCTGGCGTAACCGGCGTTCCGTTTTTCATTCTGAATGAGGAAATGGGCATTCCCGGTGCGCAGGAAGCTGGATATTTCAAAAAGCTTTTCACCGGCCTGATGGCCAGCTAGGCGGAATAGGGGAGAACCAAAGACCGTGCTGCGAGACTGTTTTCCCTGCTTTTCCTTTCTTAAATAATCATTAACCATTTTAACAGAAACCAGAGACAGGGTTTGCAAGACAATTCAGCTTGGTCTTGGGCAAGGTGCCTTTTGAAAATAAGATCGGAAAAGTGACATGGACTGGGCCAGAAAATATTCATCACTTTGTGACGCGCCGCTGGAAGCTATCGAAAAAGGGACTCTTGACGAGGACCATCCCGCAATTGTGTTTTCGCACTACTGGAATGATCTGAACGGAGGGACTATGCCTCTCCGATCTGCCGTGCGTCCGAAAGATATAATATCAATTCTGAAATGGATCATGATTCTGGAGCGTAAAATAAAAAACGGGCTGGATGAATATTTTGTGCGCCTGCAAGGCACGTCTTTGGTGCGATTGACACATATGAGTGGCACCGGCCAATTTCTGCATGATTTTACCAGCGGCGCTTGTTATTCCAGTCGCTTGCAGGCCATACGCTCTGTGATAAAGGCTGGAAAACCCGGGTTTGGCAAAGCGATCCCGGGTGAAGGCGGGGAGTATTCGATTGAAGTGGGCGCGGGCTCCTTTCCCTTCTTCTTGGGTGATCATGGTATTCAGGTGTTCATGATTGCCGCACCCATAAAGCGTGAACTGCGTCCGATGTTATAAGAAAACGGTTTTAGCTTGCGGATGCAATTTCCGCCAACTCCTCTGAAAGTTTTTTAGCCAGTTCCAGCCGTTTGGTTGTGCGGTCGGTTTTTTCATAGAGAACCAGTGAGTGATCGGGCCTGAGCCTTGCCCGGACCCCGCTCCGGGTCATGAAGGCAACCAGGCCTGCAGGGTTCTCAAAGTGATTATCCCGAAACTGGATGGTAACGCCCTTGCTGCCCGCTTCCAGCTTTTCAATGCCCGCCCGTCGGCAATTGACCTTGATGTGGGTGATGACCAGTAAATGCTGAACTTCTTCGGGCAGGGGCCCGAACCGGTCGATAAGTTCGGCCGCAAAAGCCTCCACATGGTCCCGGTTATCCAGATGCCCAAGCCGCCGGTAGAGCGCCATGCGCGTGCTCAAATCTCCCACATAGGCTTCGGGGATGAGCACCGTTGCACCGAGATTGATGGTGGGAGACCAGCCCTCTTTTTGTGTCTCCGGGGTCTGGTCAGGCCCGGCTCGGGCCTCTGCTACGGCGGTCTCCAGCATTTGCTGGTATAGCTCCAGCCCCACTTCCCGAATATGTCCGGACTGTTCTTCGCCCAGAAGATTGCCAGCACCACGAATATCCATATCGTGGCTGGCCACGGTGAAGCCCGCTCCCAGCGTGTCCAGACTTTGTAATACCTGCAGCCGTTTTTCGGCCGTACGGGTGATGCTGCGCGCAGGCGGAATGGTCAGATAGGCATAGGCGCGAACTTTCGAGCGCCCGATGCGGCCCCGGAGCTGATAAAGCTGCGATAATCCGAACTTGTCCGCTCGGTATATAATCATGCTGTTGACGGACGGGATATCGAGGCCGGACTCGATGATGCTGGTGGAAATCAGCACATCATATTTGCCATCATAAAAGGCGTGCATCACATCATCAATTTCGCGCGGGTTCATGCGTCCATGCGCGGTAATGCATTTCAGTTCCGGCAATTCTTCGTCGATGAACCGTTTGGCTTCCGGCAGGTCTGTAATGCGCGGGCAAACAAAAAATGACTGCCCACCCCGGAAATGCTCGCGCATGAGCGCTTCTTTGATCACTATTTCGTCAAATGGCATGACAAAGGTCCGGATAGCCAACCGGTCAATTGGGGGCGTGGCAATCAAGCTCAGCTCCCGCATGCCCGACAGGGCCATTTGCAAGGTGCGGGGAATGGGTGTCGCGGTCAGGGTCAAAACATGCAGATTGGTTTTCAACTCCTTCAACCGCTCTTTGTGCGCCACACCAAAATGCTGCTCTTCATCTATGATGATCAGACCGAGATTTTTGATGGTCACTGATTTGGATAAAAGCGCATGGGTGCCGATGATGATATCTACCTGACCCGATGCCAGTCCTTGTTTGGCCTCCTGGGTCTCACCGGCGGGGACCAGCCTTGAAAGCCGCGCTATATTTACCGGCAAGCCCCGAAAACGGTCCATGAATGTCTCAAAATGCTGACGAACCAGCAGCGTGGTCGGGGCCACAATGGCCACCTGTTGCCCGCCCATGACGGCAACGAAAGCCGCGCGCAATGCCACCTCGGTCTTGCCAAAGCCCACATCGCCACAGATCAGCCGGTCCATGGGTCTGCCCGCGGCCAAATCTCCCATAACATCATCTATTGCCCGGGTCTGGTCTTCGGTTTCCTGATAGGGAAAGCGGGCGCAAAACTCTTCATAAAGCCCCTCGGGCGGGGTCAGGGAAACGGCTGGCTTGAGGGCCCGCGCTGCCGCCACTTTGATCAATTGATCGGCCATATCCCGTAGCCGATTTTTGAGCCGGGCATGGCGCTTTTGCCAATAGAC
>JACZYI010000210.1 GCA_022571175.1 Pseudomonadota bacterium | reverse complement strand
AACTCGGCTTGGAATGCAGCTCGGCATGGTCCGAGAGGTAACGGTCGCAGAGTTCGCGTACCCTATGGGCCTTTTGGCTGGCCCTCCGCTCCGTGGCCGGGTCCGCAGGCGCCCGCTCGTCCCTCACGCTCGGCAATCACATGGGCCAGCATATGCAAGGTATCATCGGCGGGAAAACCGTTGGTGCGGAAACGCTGCTGGCCGCGCCTGCCCCGCGCAATCCAGCTCAAGGTAGCGTTATGGGCGCTGCGCTCGTCATTTGTGATGGATGGGTCCGCCATTCAGGCAGTCTAGCCCCTCGTGCTGCCTCAATGAAGACTCATTCCACGAATGCCCATATTTGACTTCTCAGAATATCCAGCGCATCAGGTGCAATTCCAAACCACAGGAAGCAGCCATCTGGCTCTCGCCCTGCCGGAATCTCAAGCCTGTGATCTGCATTCTTGGCTATGTGCGATGTCGCATCCGTATTTCCCGCAGCACTCAATTCACCAAGAAAAATATCCCGATACCGGTGCCAGGGCGTAATGGAATCCGCACCTCCCCAAATCGCCAAAACCGGTTTTTTTATGCCACGCAGGTGGGCGAGCGTATCAAAATTCATATTTTCCCGCCACCAATCCAGATCGCGAATTGTGCGGGGCTGGTCCACATACTGAAACCATGCTTCGTCTTCCGCACTTCGCATTTCGGCCACTAACAATTCCCAGCCCAACCCGGTGGCTGCCGTATAAAAATACAACCTTAAATAATTTCTTGCCCTGTCAATCTCTGCGCTTGACAGCCCATCGACCCGCATGCCTGCCAAAATTGAATGCACTTCCTGTTCTCCGGGGGTGGTAAAGGCCGTGGACCGAAAGACGAAAAATGCCAACTCTGGCATTATGTCAGCCAGCGCCAGCGCTATCCAGCCACCCCGGGAAGACCCACTGACTCCTATGCGCTCCAGATCAACAGAATCAAATATTTTAATTTTATCAATTGCATCGGCCACATTCAGGGCATGATCCTGTATGGTACTTGGAATGCTCATGCCATTAACATTCATAACATCGGTTAATCGGTCATAAATAAAAACACCCATCTTTTCTGCCAGATAAAATTCTGCCCAGGAAGCGTAAGACCAGCTTTCACGGCTCGCAGCGGCCGATCCCCCTATCAAAATAATGACGGGATGAGGCCCCGGTTCAGCAGGCAGAATCAATGTCCCCTGCGTTAAGTTCTCCCCCACACCAAAATCTATTTCATATGACTGACGTTCGGGTTGGCGGGCTTTCTGCAGGGCAAGGGAGAACTGAGAGTTCCCTCCGCTGAGATCAAGATCTCCATCCAGTGCCAGTTGCAGACGGCCCAAACCAAAGGGAAACTCCAACACATATCCGCCTTCAGGATTTTCTTCAAAAACAACCTCCTGCCCGGCATAAACCAGCGAGGGAATATCCAGTAAGACCCGATAATTATCTTCTGTCCCTGATATGGAGAGATGAATTTCGAGGGGTACCTGATCATAGAAAAGCTGTCCCTGCCAATAACCCAACAACGGGGAGTCCGCCGCTTCGGCCTCTGGACCGTGAACACTGGCAAGAATCAGGACGCACAGCATCATAACCTTGGACCACATATATTTTCTCCTAAAAATCTAGATTCAAAAAACACTCAGACATAGGCGCTCAAGTGTATTCGCATTCGTTTCTTAGGGTTCTTATGTTTCGCTTATTTTTTTCTTATGATGCTTGGCAATTCAGCCAATTAGGGTTCATAATTCGTTCCAAATGGATAACAAAAAACAAATATCTTTTACACTCGGTAGTAATGAAGTTCATCCGGCCACCCTTAAAGTGGTGGTGGCAGGCAAGGTTATTTCGCTGGAGCCTAAAATAATGTCGCTGCTTGTCTATCTTGCGAACAAGCCAAAGAAGGTTGTTACCAAAGAAGAGCTTCTGGAAAGCATTTGGCATCGCACAACGGTCGTTGATGGTGCGCTCCAGCGGGCAATTTCCATCCTGAGGAAAACACTGAATGACCACAAGAAGAACCCGCAAATTATCGAAACAATTTCGAAAACCGGGTATCGGCTGATGGTTTTTCCTGAATATATGGAAGAAAAAAACGGAACCAATACATCAATCCATAAGATAAATATCAAACCATCCCCTTTACGGTTGCTCGTCATGGTCATGGCGCTTCTTGGTATCTTTTTCTTAATTCAGACTTTGTTGAAAGAGGACATTCCCTTTGCCCCAGAAGCGGGCGTACCGATAAATCGAACGCCTCGTTAAGGCCAAGTTTCATTTCCCCTTCAACCCAATGAGAAACTCGTTGGTCTGCCCCTCGCCGCTTTCTATTGAAGAGTGATTCCGCTAGTCTCGCGGCGAAATGAGCAACCAGGATGATATTGAAGCATTAATCGAGGTGATGGCACGCCTGCGCGACCGGACCAGCGGTTGCCCCTGGGATATGGAACAGGATTTCAAATCAATCGCGCCCTATACCATTGAGGAAGCCTATGAGGTGGCAGACGCCATTGATGCGGGCGATATGAGCCGTCTCAAGGATGAGCTGGGGGATCTCCTGTTTCAGGTGGTCTATCACGCGCGCCTGGCCCAGGAAGACGGCCATTTTGATTTCGGCGATGTGACCCGCTCGGTCTCGGAGAAAATGATCGCCCGCCACCCCCATGTCTTTGGCGATCAGGTGATTGAGGACGCGGAAGCGCAAACCCAAGCCTGGGAGGCACAAAAGGCCCGCGAACGTGCCGCAAAAGGCCAGGGGGACGGCACCCGCACCAGCGCGCTGGATGATTTGCCCATCAACCTGCCTGCCCTGCTCCGGGCCCTGAAGTTGCAAAAGCGCGCAGCCCGGGTTGGTTTTGACTGGAGCGAAATAACCGATGTGACCGCAAAAATAAGGGAGGAGATTGGCGAGGTCTCGGAGGAACTGGCGGCCAGCAAAGGCGAGCTGAGCGAAGGGCTGAAGGATGAGTTCGGTGATCTCTTGTTTGTGATGGTCAATCTGGCCCGGCATTTATCGCTCGACCCCGAGGATGCCCTTCGCCGGGCCAATCACAAGTTCGAGCGTCGCTTTCGCGCCATTGAAGATAGGTTGGCTTCAGAGGGAAAAACCGCCGAGCTCGCATCCTCGGGGCTGTGGCATCTTGAAGATCCGGAGAGATTCGAGCCGTTTCGGAAAGCCACTGAACCGATCCGCTTCACGCCGGGCCTTGGATTGGTGGGCAAAGTGCTGGCCTCCGCCAGCAGACGAGCGCCGACCAAGCCCACTTCTTCCGCTCGGGTAAACACGCCGTACACATCAACTGGAAGCTCCTCTTGGGACAAAATGCTCAACGCTGTCAGGATGCT
>JACZYI010000209.1 GCA_022571175.1 Pseudomonadota bacterium | reverse complement strand
TTACTTAAGCCGAAAGACTTTTCTAATATTGCTTCGGCATATTCAAGCCCGCCTTCCAAAACATATTCCCTTGCAGTAACCATATGATAATATTCTTCCAAAACTTTTTGCACCTGGAAAGCCGGAATATTTTTAACCTTTGATATTTCAGTAGATATAGCTTCTACTTTATCAACGTCAAGGTTTCTGAAGGCACACAATAGGTAACGAAAATGTCCGAGACGGAGGCGCGCATCCGCGGAAGCCCGCTCTGGCAGGGGACCATCAGATTATAAATGCTGGCCTGGCAATAGCAGCACTGCGTTTTCAAGACCGGATTTCGATTAAAAATTCGGCCTTTCGCGCAGCAATGGGATGGGTTAGATGGCCGGGGAGGCTTCAGAAAATTGATACCGGTCTTTTGATCCGGGTACTACCCTCAGGAGTGGAGATTTGGGTGGATGGAGGACATAACCCGGCTGCAGCAAAAATGCTGGCCGCAGAAATGCGCCACAGAGGTGCACCAGAAGACCCTCTATTTCTGGTGGTGGGCATGACAAAATCGAAAAAGCTCAAAAATTTTCTGAAACCATTTGCTGGAATCGTCGATCAACTTTATGCAGTGCCATTAACGGGAGATCACGAATATCATCCACCCGCTGATATCGCCGCCACTGCTAACGAACTGGGATTTTCTGGACGACTTGCCAAGAATCTTGAATCTGCAATAGATTTAATAGCCAGGCAGAATAGCACCCTACCGAAAAACATTTTGATTACCGGATCGCTTTATCTGGCTGGCGAGGCGCTGGCCATATCGAAAATTACACCTGATTAGGCCAACAGCATCAAGTGATGTTGCTGTGCCAAATTGATTTAGGCAGGATCTGATTTGGCCAACGCTTCACTAATCCAATCAAGAAGTGCGCTCTTGGGTGCTGCTCCCACTTTTGTCGAAACGGGCGCACCATTCTGGAACAGAATAAGCGTTGGAATACCGCGGACACCGTATTTGCTGGGTGCCATGGGATTTTCATCAATATTGACCTTGGCTATGGTGAGCCCGTCCATTTCATCGGCAATTTCCTCAAGGGAGGGCCCTATTTGTTTGCATGGGCCACACCATTCTGCCCAGAAATCAACAACTACTGGCGTCTCAGATCCCAAAACATCGGCCTCAAAACTATCATCGGTTACATTTACCGTTGGCATAATTCATCCTTCACTATTCAATTTTTGTACGACCCAGATACCCGCTGCACAATGCTCGCAACTATATGTAAGAAGACCAGATAGGCCCGTCAAGACGCTCAATTTATGCCTTCCAGCGCATGGTCGAGAATAGAATTTGTCACCTTCATAAAGGTCGCGGTTTCTGTCCACAAAAGCGCGGCACTTATGTTTTTCTCCGGATATATCTTTTCCAGAATAGCTTTGTAGATGGCCAACTGCAGGATAATGGTGCTATGGATTTCGTGTTCGCTGGCCGGTGGTTTTCTGCTGGATTTAAAATCGACGAACAAAATATCTTTTTTACCAATTACGAGCCTGTCAATTCTTCCAGAGACAACACGGCCAGCCAACATGCCCACAATCGGCACTTCGACCCGGCTGTTTCGCCCGAAGAGTACGTCATAGTCCTTGTGGTCAAGCACAGCCAGCACGCTCTCTAATATGGAGGATTGTTCTTCTTTGGTAAGACCAAAACCAGGCAGGGCAAGATATTTTGCCGCCTTATCAACCCGGGATGCCTTCTTCATGTCTGGTAACAGCTCCAACAAGCTATGGATAATTTCACCGCGAAGGGCAGCATGTTTCGCGCCTTTCTGCCGGGGATCTAAACCAGATGAGCTACTTTCGCCGGGTGCTGATGGCACCAGAGGCAGGGGAGGTAATTTTTCGGGTTCAGGCATCGCGCTGGCCCACTCGGGCAACGATGGGGAGGGGCCCATGAGAAAAGCCTCTTTTTCTTGAGGTACGGCATCAACAGTCTGTTCTGTAGTTAATCGTTGAATCCGGTGGGTTGAACTTTCTTCAATGACTGTAACACCCTCCAACCTGGCGAATGCGCTTTGAATATAATTGTACCAACAGTCTTCCGGGCGTTTTTTCAAGGTCTCCCAACCTGTTATATATAAACGATCTTCTGCCCGGGTAAGGGCCACATACAGCAAGCGATTCTGCTCTGCTAATTCTTCTGATCTCAGTAATTCCCGTGCACTACTCGCCCTGCCCGTCTCAATTGATCTCCGGGCCGCCCAGTAAATCATAGGGCTTGAGAAATCACGCTCATCTTCTTCCATGATCAAATTTCTGTCCGAGGGCAAAGAGCAAGTGTCTGGTAAAAATACGATAGGTGCTTCCAGGCCTTTGGCTCCATGGATGGTCATGACCCGCACTTCGTTTCGTCTCTGGTCAAGGTCTCTTTTAATCTCGGTTTTTTGGGCTGACAGCCAATGTATAAACCCCTGCAATGAAGGGGCATGGATTTTCTGATACTGGAGGGCAAGGTTCAAAAATTCATCTACGGGATCATTTATTTCATTGCCCAGACGCTGGGCAAGCTTCAGGCGTATTTTGTCTTGGTTGAGAATATTTGAGAAAAACTCGAAAGGTGCCTCATAATCGGCTACCGCCAGAAACTTCTTAAGTTGTTCAACAGTCTTTTGTAACGCGTTGCCGCCATTAGATTTTTTCCGCAACTGGCGCCAGAGTGACCGCTTATTCCGGTTGTAGGCCAGTGCAAAGAGCTGGGTATCGTTAAATCCGATAATGGGGCTTTTTAACAGATTGGCCAGGTTCAGATCATCGTCGGGTAACAGCACAAAAGCACCAAGGGCGATCATGTCTTCGATAACAAGCTGTTCGTTCAGAACCATTCGATCAGCACCAGAAACCGGCACATTTCGAGCCTTGAGTTCCCGTACCAGAGATTCGACAAAAGGCGTTCTGCGCCGGACCAAAATCAGGAAATCTCCTGGCTCAATTTCCCTGTTACGGGAGGGTAGCTTCTCGCCTTCCTCTAGCAACGTTTGAATCTTGTTGGCGATGCGAGTTGCCACCTTCGTCTCGCCACTTTGAAGCCAGTGCTGATCCACCGGAAGTTGCCAGTCTGCAGATGTTGCATCATCATCGGGCTCTTCAGTTGGCCAGAGTTCAACCAATCCGGCCTGGCCGGTTCTGTAGGCTCGATGTTCAACGGGGTTATCATCAAAATCCAGACCCGAAACAGCTTTCGGGTTTTTGAACACCTCGTCTACCAGTGATAAAACGGCCTGGCATGATCTGAATGACGTCTTTAATTCTTCGCTTTGAAATATTTTCCGGGCATTTTTTGTTTTCTCCCGAATTCGCTCCCTAGCCAAGGTAAATTCTCTGGGGAC
>JACZYI010000208.1 GCA_022571175.1 Pseudomonadota bacterium | reverse complement strand
TTCAGCCTCACCTTCGCTTTTATTTTTTTGCAATATTGACTCAAGCCATGCATAACAGGCCCCGAGATCGGTTCTCTCTGATTTGTTTTGAGCCAAAAACTTCTCAAGCTCGGGATTGAGCTGAATGGCAAGGTCCACCTCAGGATTGGTGCCAACCTTATAAGCCCCAAGCCGGATCATTTCTTCCATATCCGCGTAGGTTGCCAGAGATTGACGTGCTTCAATCACGATTTTATTTTCGGCTTCGCTGTTGCATTTCGGCATGGTTCTGGAGATAGATTTCAGAATATTGATTGCCGGATAACGTCCCCTTTCAGCAATTTTCCGGTCCATTACGATATGCCCGTCAAGAATGCCCCTGACGGCATCCGCAATGGGTTCATTATGATCATCCCCCTCCACCAACACACTGAACAACCCGGTAATATTCCCTTTTCCTTCAGGGCCCGGCCCGGCACGTTCCAAAAGTTTTGGCAGTTCCGTGAAAACCGTGGGCGTATACCCTTTGCTGGTCGGTGGCTCACCCCCGGCAAGGCCAATTTCCCGCTGTGCCATGGCAAATCGAGTCACACTGTCCATGAGACACAATACCTCCAGATTTCGATCCCGAAAATATTCGGCAGTGGCGAGCGTAAGATAGGCAGCCTGTCGCCGCATCAGGGCTGATTCGTCTGAGGTCGCCACAATAATAACTGACCGGGAGAGCCCATCTTCCCCAAGGTCATCCTGTATAAATTCCTGAACTTCTCGGCCACGCTCACCAATCAGCCCAATTACACTGACGTCACAGGCGGTATATCTGGCCAACATTGACATGAGAACCGATTTCCCCACGCCAGATCCGGAAAAAATTCCCATACGCTGCCCCCGACAGCAGCTGCAAAAAGCATTCAACGCCCGGATACCCAGGTCAATTTTGTCACCGACCCTTTGCCGGTCATGAGCAGCCGGCGGTGCAGCCCGCAAGGAATAAGCTAAATGGCCTGATGGCAGCGGGCCTTTGCCGTCAACCGGCTGTCCAAAAGCGTTGATCACGCGGCCCAACCATTGGTCAGATGGGTAGATGGCCGGGTCACTACCAGCCAAATATGCCTTGCATCCTATGCCCACCCTGTCGAGCGTCGAAAAGGGCATGAGCAAAGCGCGATCATTTTTAAATCCAATCACTTCGCAAGGGACAATATCAGCGTTGCGTGATTCAATTTCGACTCGCGAACCAATGCTGAGTTCAGTATGCGTTCCAGCAATTTCTACCAATAATCCGCTAACCGAGACCACCCGCCCAAAGGTAGAGACTGGTTCTACCCGTTCAATTTCTTTTAGCAAACTATGCAACAGGCACTCCAACAATCGTTGATTTCTGCCGCCTTCAGGTGAATGGCCTCGCTACAATGTCTATGATAGGATTTAAGGTTTGGTAAAGGGATCAATTTTTGACCCGAAAAATTGATTAAAATTCTGTACAAAAAGATCTGGTTGATTACCCTTTGTTAACCAAACCGGGCCAGTATTAACCTTGGTTAACAAATGGAGAAAATTACCTTCACCAACAGGCGGGCATCCAGAGACTTTTCAGAAATTGACATCCCGCCTGGCAATCCGTAAGAGGGGAATATTGATCATGCGGGTACTCTTAATCGAAGACGACGAAACCACCAGCCGAAGTGTGGAACTCATGCTGTCTAGTGAAGGCTTTAATGTTTATTGTACCGACCTTGGCGAGGAAGGCCTGGACCTTGGAAAGCTCTATGATTACGACATCATTCTTCTCGATCTGAATTTGCCGGATATGCACGGCTATGATGTTTTGAAAAAAATGCGCCTGTCCAAAGTGAGCACACCAATTCTTATTCTTTCCGGTTTGAATGACATGGAAGACAAGGTAAAAGGCCTTGGTTTTGGGGCCGATGATTATGTCACCAAGCCCTTTCATCGCGAAGAACTGGTTGCCAGGATTCATGCTGTTGTCCGGCGCTCAAAGGGCCATGCCCAGTCTATTATCAAAACCGGTAAACTGGCCGTCAACTTAGATGCCAAAACGGTTGAAGCTAATGGCCAGCGCGTCCATTTGACTGGCAAGGAGTATGCCATGCTGGAATTGCTCTCCCTGCGCAAAGGAACAACCCTGACCAAGGAAATGTTTCTGAACCATCTTTATGGTGGAATGGACGAGCCCGAATTAAAAATTATTGATGTCTTTATTTGCAAGCTTCGCAAGAAGCTGGCGCTCGTCACCGGTGGGGACAATTATATTGAAACTGTCTGGGGTCGGGGTTATGTGCTTCGTGATCTGGACTCGGAGCAAGAACAGACCCCCCTGGCCGCCGCCAGTTAAATCCACACTCAATCAAGAAATTAAGGTCGGCATTTATGTGCCGGCCTTGTTTGTGGAGCCTCAACACTTCGGGTTTTTATTGAATTGAAACTCTTGCAGGGGCCAAGGCAGGTCTTTCAACTTTCATTGCCGCAATTTTTCGGTAAACACCACGATATCCTTGTTCCGGCTTGAAATATTCTGATATGCCAAGCACCATTTCCGCTGCACCCAAAAACAAGGAGCCATCATCTGCAAGAACGCCGGCCATTTTCCCCAACACCTCGCCTTTTGTCGTGGCATCGAAATAGATAAGAACATTTCGGCAAAAGATAATATCGAAACCTCCCATATCCGTAAATGATCCTAGAAGGTTGTGTTCCTTGAAATGAATCATGTGGCGAATTTCATCCGAAAGTTTCCATTGCTCGCCCGCTTCGGTGAAATATTTAATCATCAGTTTGACCGGCAATCCTCTTTGCACTTCGAACTGTGAATAGAGACCCTGTCGAGCCTTATCAATAATGGTGCGCGAAATATCAGTGGCCACAATTTCTATCCGCCATCCCTCCCACATCACCTCATTTTCCTTGAGCATCATGGCAATGGAATATGGCTCTTGACCTGATGAAGCCGCGGCGCACCAGATACGAATTGATTTGCGATGTTCTCGTTTTTCCCGGAGCTCCGGAAATACCAGTTTTTCCAGATTTTCAAATGGCGTCTGATCGCGAAAAAAGAAAGATTCATTGGTGGTCATCGCGTCTGTTACATCTCGGACCAGCTCGGTGTCATGACCCGCTCTTAACAAGCTTAGCAATTCGTCCAAACCGCTTAATCCGCGTCGCCGTGCCAGGGGCGTCAGGCGGCTTTCAAGCAAATAAATCTTTTCCGAGTTAATGGAGAGGCCGGATTGATTTTTCAGAAGTATTCTAATGAATTCAAAATCTTCGGGTTTCACAATTTACCTCCCATTATATATCGGCTGATGGTCGGCCCCATATCGGGCAACGGAAGTACGGCGCTGCACAATCCCGCTTTCGCAACCGCACCTGGCATGCCCC
>JACZYI010000030.1 GCA_022571175.1 Pseudomonadota bacterium | reverse complement strand
TATTCTTCGCTTTATGACAGCAGAGGTAAAGTTCGTTGTTTTTGATTGTGATGGCACGCTGGTTGACAGTCAGCATATGATTGTCCGCGCCATGGAAATTGCCTTCAGTGGTGAGGGTTTGGCGCCACCAGGTCCTGAGGCCATTCGCCATATCGTCGGGCTTTCGCTGGATGAAGCGATTGGCCTTTTAGTGCCGGATAGCCCGGATGAGACCGTGCTCCGTCTGGTGGCTGGATACCGGTCCGCTTTTGCCACTTTGCGCACCCACGATGATTTTGATGAGCCTCTCTTTGATGGCATTCTGGAGCTGCTGGATGCGCTTCGCGCCGAGGGCGTGTTATTGGGGGTTGCAACCGGAAAATCTGATCGTGGCATCGGAAAAACGCTGGATATGCATGGGTTGCGCGATCATTTTGCCTCCGTTCAGGGCTCTGACCGGCACCCTTCAAAACCCCACCCGGCCATGCTTGAATGCGCCCTGAATGAAGTGGGGGCAGAGCCCGAAAACAGCATTTTTATTGGCGATACCAGTTATGATATGATGATGGCGCGATCTGCGGGCTTGCTGGCCATCGGCGTTGCATGGGGGTATCATGACATTGAACAGCTTCGCCAGTCCGGTGCACAGGAAATTGTGCGGGAGGTTCCGGCGCTGCTGCCAGTCATCAAAAAGGGATTGCAAAGATAGTTGACCATGATTGACGACGACAACAGAGACGCACCATCACGGCACCCAATAATCTTTCTGGTTCTGTCCAGCATCATGGTCGTGCTTGCGGTTCTGGCTTATGTATTTGAGGAATGGCTGTATGATTTGACCTATCGCCCCGATACTTTCGTCTATGTGATTTCCATTCTTATTATGTTGGCGCTGTTTTTTCTTTTCTGTTATCGGACCCCCAGCGTGGGCCTCAGAATTCTCGGTCGTTATACCGACTATAAAATCAAAAACGTGGGCGGCGTTACCTATAATATTTTTCAGAGCGCCTCTCCCATCCAGGAAAAGCTGCTGCTGACCCGGCGCAAGCAGGCACGAAATTTACGAAAGCAATATGCCCGCACCACGCGTGAAATGAATGCTGAGAAGACTGCCGAGAAAACCACCGAGAAGACTGCCGAGAAGAACGCCGCGACTCCTGAGGACTAACTCATTGAAAAGAATATATAAAACCGCTCATGTGGAGAAGCGTGACGGGCAGTATCATATTTTGCTCGATGGTCGTCCGGTCAAAACACCGGCGCGAAAGGCTCTGGTCGTCCCCTGGGCGTCCATGGCCGATGGCATTTGTCGCGAATGGCAAGAACAGGGGGATCGCATCAAGCCCAGACTGATGCCCTTAACGGGTCTGGCAAAAACGGTGATTGATGCTGTAGTTCCACACCGCCAGACGGTGATTGACAATATCGCCGCCTATGGGGGTGATGATCTCATTTGTTATCGGGCAGGCGAGCCAGAGGAATTGCTCAGCTTGCAGGATGCAGCCTGGAATCCATTGCTTGCCTGGGCCAGGGATGAGCTGGGTGTAGAGTTGCTAAGGATCGACGGCGTCATGCCACTCAATCAGAGCCCTGAGGATCATCGTCGACTCAGACTTGAAGTTGCTAAAAGAAATGATTTTGAACTGGCCGGACTTCACAATCTTGTCACGCTTTCCGGATCACTGATCATTGGCCTTTCGGTTGCGGTGGGTCATAAATCGGCAGAGGAGGGGTGGCAATTGTCCCGTATAGATGAGGATTATCAGATCGCAAACTGGGGTGAGGATGAGGAAGCCGCGGCCCAGGCTAAAAGACATCATGATCTGTTTGTTGCCGCTGAGCGTTTTATTTCTCTCTCAAAATAAGAAAAAACATTCATCCATTAACGATATATGATAATAATCAATAAATACAAATAGTTAGAATAATTAACGAAATATCCAAAAAATCATAAAACTGGCCATAAAACCCTTGTAATTCTTTGATTTGGTGATATACGTTAACGAACGTTAACTGCGAGGGCTTGGGCATGGTGAACAAAAACCGGCATCCGGAAGATATCAAGGCCGCCATCAGAAAAAGCGGAGCCACGCTGACTTCAATCGCCAAGGCGGCGGGTTTGTCGGACTCTGCAACGCGTCTCGCTCTCCGTCAACCCGTGCCCCGTGCAAACAGCGCAATCGCCCGTCACCTCAGGGAATCAGTCGGCACACTCTGGCCCGAATGGTTTGAGGATTCGAGTGATAACAAAGCGACTCGGAAGTTGGGAACCGGGCAGAAAGACCGGGGCAGGGGTTCGATGAAGGATATCATCGAAGCTCTGGAAGAAAAGCGCGAGCAAGCCCGCATGGGTGGCGGAGAAAAACGCATTGCGGTTCAGCATGCCAAAGGAAAATTGACCGCGCGGGAGCGAATTGACATTCTTCTGGACCCGTCAAGTTTTGAAGAGTTCGACATGTTTGTGGAGCATCGCTCCACAGACTTTGGCATGGAGACACAGAAAATTCCAGGCGACGGTGTGGTCACGGGCAATGGCACCATCAATGGTCGGCTGGTTTATCTCTACAGCCAGGACTTCACGGTTTTTGGTGGCTCGCTCTCCGAAACCCACGCCCAGAAAATTTGTAAAATCATGGAAATGGCCATGAAAGCCGGCGCGCCGGTGATTGGCATGAATGATTCGGGTGGGGCGCGCATACAGGAAGGTGTGGCATCACTGGCGGGATATGCAGATGTCTTCCAGCTGAACATTCTGGCCTCCGGCGTTATTCCGCAAATATCGGTGATTATGGGGCCTTGTGCGGGTGGCGCAGTTTATTCCCCGGCCATGACCGATTTTATTTTTATGGTGCGAGACAGCTCCTACATGTTTGTCACCGGGCCTGACGTGGTGAAAACCGTCACAAATGAGGTGGTCACCCACGAGCAGTTGGGCGGGGCCAGCACCCATACCACGCGCTCATCTATCGCCGACGGTGCCTTCGAGAATGATATTGAGACCCTGCATCAGATCAGGCGTCTTTTTGATTTTCTTCCCCTTTCAAATCGGGAGGCCGCGCCCGAGCGAGTGACCTTTGATTCTGTGGAAAGGGCGGAAATGTCGCTGGATACGATCGTCCCTTCCAACCGCAACAAACCCTATGACATGCATGAGGTGATCCTCAAAGTAGTGGATGAGGAGGATTTTTTTGAACTCCAGCCCGACCACGCCGGCAATATAATAACCGGCTTTGCCAGAATTGGCGGGGCAACCTTAGGCATTGTTGCTAACCAGCCTATGGTGCTGGCGGGCTGCCTTGATATCAATTCATCCAAAAAAGCGGCGCGTTTTGTCCGTTTTTGCGATTGTTTCAATATTCCGATCATTACGTTTGTCGATGTGCCCGGCTTTCTGCCCGGCACCGCCCAGGAATATGGCGGCATTATCAAGCATGGCGCCAAGCTTCTTTATGCCTACGGTGAAGCGACCGTCCCAAAAATTACCGTCATCACCAGAAAGGCCTATGGGGGTGCCTATGATGTGATGTCTTCCAAACATCTCAGGGGCGATTTGAATTATGCCTGGCCCACGGCCGAGATTGCGGTGATGGGGGCTAGGGGCGCGGTGGAAATTCTCTATCGCAAAGAGCTGGGGGATGCAAAAAAGATCGCCGAGCGCACAGATGATTACGAACAGAAATTCGCCAATCCCTTTGTAGCCGCCGCCAGGGGCTTTATTGATGATGTCATTCTGCCCCATACCACCCGCCAGCGCATTGCCCGCGGTCTGAAGACCCTGAAAGGCAAGCGGCTTGTAAACCCCTGGCGCAAACACGGCAATATCCCACTCTAGTAGGAGAAAAAAATGTCAGAGGAAAATAAAACGCCTGAGGATTCCGAAACTCATGAGAAGGGCAAGAAGCGCCTGAAAATTGTCGTTGGCGGACCATGGCTTGCTATTGGCGTCGCCATTGGAGTGGCCGTAGGTGTTGCCACCGATAATTTAGCTCTCTGGCTTGCCTTAGGTGTGGCCATCGGGGCGGCCATGACAGCGACCCAAAAAAAGAAGGGCTAGGCTCGCCTGCCCATGTTCAAAAAAATCCTCATAGCAAACAGGGGCGAGATAGCCTGCCGGATCATCCGCTCGGCCAAGTCCATGGGTATTGCGACGGTGGCGGTTTATTCCGAGGTAGACGCTGACGCCAAGCATGTGGAAATGGCCGATCAGGCGGTAAATATTGGCCCGCCCGAGGCGACAAAATCCTATCTTGTGGCTAAGAAAATTATTGCCGCTGCCAAAAAAACCGGTGCTGAGGCCATCCATCCGGGCTATGGATTTTTGTCGGAGAATGCGGATTTTGTCCGCGCTGTTGCCGACGCCAGCATCACTTTTATCGGCCCGCCGGCAGAGGCTATCGCTGCTATGGGGGACAAGATTACCTCCAAGAAACTGGCGGCAAAAGCGGGTGTCATCACTGTACCTGGCTATCAAGGGCTGATCACCGGCACTGAACATGCACTCGAAATCGCCACTGATATTGGCTATCCGGTGATGATCAAGGCCACCGCCGGTGGAGGTGGCAAGGGCATGCGCATTGCCATGACGCAAGCGGAAATGGAGGAGAGCATTTCCTCCGCCCGGCATGAGGCGCTTGCCAGCTTTGGCGACGACCGTATTTTTATTGAGAAATATATCGAGAACCCCCGCCATATCGAAATTCAAATTCTGGCCGACACCCACGGCAATATTATTCATCTGGGCGAGCGGGAATGTTCCATCCAGCGTCGCCACCAGAAAGTGATTGAAGAGGCACCAAGCCCGTTCCTGGATGAGGATACCCGGGCGGCTATGGGAGCCCAGGCGGTGGCACTGGCGCGTATGGTTGATTACACCTCCGCTGGAACGGTCGAATTTATTGCTGATCAGAAAAAGAATTTTTATTTCCTCGAAATGAATACCCGGCTTCAGGTGGAACATCCGGTGACAGAAATGGTCACGGGCGTGGACCTGGTTGAAGCGATGATCCGTATTGCAGCGGGAGAAAAGCTCTGGCTGAAGCAAGACGACATCAAGCTGGAAGGCTCAGCCATCGAAGCGCGGGTCTATGCCGAAGACCCCTATCGCGGGTTTTTGCCCTCTATCGGGCGACTGAAGCGCTATTTGCCGCCAGAGACCTCAGAGGGCGTGCGCCTTGATGACGGGGTCTATGAGGGTGCTGAAATTTCCATGTATTACGACCCCATGATCGCCAAGCTCATCACTCATAAACCCACGCGCAAGGAGGCCATTTTGACCATGGGGTTGGCGCTGGACTCCTATTACATCCGGGGCATTGCTCATAATATTACCTTCCTTTCTGCCGTTATGGCCAGCGAACGTTTTGCCAAGGGAGAGCTTTCCACCGGGTTTATTGCCGAGGAATTTGGAGACGGGTTTGAGGGCGCGCCGCTGACAGAAAAAATTCAAACCCGCCTGATTGCCACCGCCGCTTTTCTCTACGGGCGGGATTATGCGCGTGAAAGGCGGATGCTCACCCCTGGAGCCCAGGCAAAAGGGTCGGGCCAGAAGGAGTGGGTTGTCCGGCTTGGGGGCGTTGAGACTGCGGTGTCATATGAGGCTGATGCCAAAGGCGCCCGGATCAGCCTCAATGGTAAAAGCCTGAGCTTGCAGTCAGACTGGGTGCCGGGCTGGTCGGTTTTCAGGGGGGCGCTTGATGGCACTCCGTTTGTGGTGGAAATTGACCGGCTGGCCATGGGCTATAAACTGACAACTTCGGGCGTCAGCGAGACTGTGGTTGTGTTAACACTTCGTCAGGCCGAGCTTTACCACCGAATGCCGGTGAAGGTGCCAGCCGACACCTCCAAATTCCTGTTATGCCCCATGCCCGGACTATTGGTGAGCGTGCATGTCAAGGCAGGGGAAAAGGTCTTGGCCGGTCAGGCCCTGGTTGTGGTTGAGGCCATGAAAATGGAAAATATCCTGCGCGCGGAAAAAGACGGGCGGGTGGCAAAAATTCGTGTGAAAGCCGGGGCCAGCATGGCGGTGGATGATGTGATTCTGGAATTTGAATAGCGGATGGTGAGCGAGAACAGAATCACCCGGCACGTTCGCATATCCGGTTATGTGCAGGGTGTTTTTTATCGGGTCTGGGCCAGGCAAAAAGCCAACGAATTGGCTCTCTCAGGCTGGGTGCGAAATCGCCTGGATGGAACGGTGGAAGCCGTAATTTCCGGCAGCTTGGAGGACGTGAACAGCTTTATTGAAGCGTGCCGTACCGGCCCACAATTCGCCCGTGTGGATGGGGTTGAAGCCGAGATTTATGATGGCCATATGGAAAATGGGTTCAGGATGAGGTCAACCCGCTAGTAGAGGATTTCAACTATGGGTTTTTATGCAAATGTAATCATTCCGATTTTATTTGATAAAGTCATGGATATTGAGCCGATCAACCAGGCTCGCAGAGAATATCTGAAGGAGGTCTCGGGTAAGGTTTTGGAGATTGGGTTTGGTACCGGCCTCAATCTTGCTTTTTACCCGGAAAATATTGAGAAAATTATTACACTTGATACCAACACCGGGCTTGATCGCAAGGCAAAAAAGCGCATTGAGGAATCCAGGATTGAAGTCGATAATCGCATTCTGAATGCCGAGACCCTTCCGTTTGAGAATGATGAGTTTGATTCGGTGGTCTCTGCCATGACGCTCTGTTCGATCAAAAATATTGACAGTGCCTTGAGGGAAGTTCATCGAGTTCTGAAGCCCGGCGGAAAATTTTTCTTCATGGATCACGGCATCAGTTCTGAACCCAAAATCAGAAAATGGCAAAAATTCTGGAATCCCGTTCAAAAAATTATCGGGGACGGTTGCCATTTGACACGAGAAATTCGTGAATTAATTGAGACCTCCGGGCTGAAAATGGACTCCTTCCGGAATTATTATATGGACGAGGTTCCAAAGACTCACGGGTTTATATATCAGGGCATTGCCATAAAAAAGTGAACGGGGAGGGCCTTAAAAAACCTCATCGAAGCTGTTGGTGAGCGCAGCGTCCAGTTCCTGCATGTCTGTTTTTACTCCAAAATCCTCCAGTGAAGTTACGCCATGTGCGGCAATACCACAGGGCACTATGCCGGTATAATGGGCAAGGTCCGGTGACAGGTTGATGGCGATGCCATGAAAGCTGACCCAGCGACGAACGCGCACACCGAGGGCCGCTATTTTATCTTCCCGGCCGTTGCCCCGATCAACCCAAATGCCAACCCGGCCTTCCCGTCTACCACTTTCCACGCCCAGGCTTGCCAAAGACCTGATGATCCATTCCTCCAAAGATCTCACATAGGCGCGCACATCGAGTTCGCGTTTTTTCAGATCAAGCATGACATAGACCACCCGCTGCCCCGGGCCATGATAGGTATATTCTCCGCCGCGACCCGTCACATAGACCGGAAATCGGGCGGCATCCAGCAAGTCGTCGGCTTTGGCGCTGGTGCCTGCAGTGTAGAGAGCAGGATGCTCCAGAAACCAAATGAGCTCCGGTGCCGTACCGTCACGAATCGCTCCGACTCTTTCCTCCATCAGGGTGACAGAATTCAGATAATCCTCCGGCATTTTTGAGAAACGCCATTCGAGTGTATTTTTTTCTTCTTGCTTCATAGACCTTAAATAAGACTTCCCGCTGCCTTATCTCAAGTGAAAAGCTCATTAACTGAAAAGTAATGCAAAGCTGAGATCAATGGGGCAAAGGAATTACGCTCATGAATGCAGTCTCAAGAGTCATGGTTGAACTGTCGGTTGTTCTTGGCCGGACAACCATGCCCGTGCGTCAATTATTGAAGCTGGGTCGAGGTGCTGTCATTGACCTTGATGCCAAACATGAGGACCTGTGCTGGATCTATGCCAACGGTGAGCTCATTGCGCGCGGCGAGATTATGATGGTGGGCGAAAAAATCGGTGTCACCATCTCGGAAATGACCACACAATTCCTGGATTAGAGGGCTTGAACGAGGCCCCTGCATTTGTTAAGCGGTGCCCCTGCCCATTTTAGCGGTCGTGGCGGAATTGGTAGACGCGCAGCGTTGAGGTCGCTGTGGGCGTAAAGCCCGTGGAAGTTCGAGTCTTCTCGACCGCACCATTTTTAAAACCCAATAAAACAAGCCAGGGCCAGTCAGGGCAACCTAGCGGGTTTTTTCTTTGCGCGTTTATGGCTAGGATGGGTGCGTAAGTTCTGGAGGGGGACATGGGCAACCTGAAAGACCAAAAGAGAAATCCGGGTAAGGACGTGAGACGAGCGCTCGGTTTGGCTGGCGAGTCCGAACCGGGCAGCGCCAATGCCCTGACTCAAGTGGTTAAGCAGGCTGTGGAATGCCTGCACTCAGGAAATCTGGAGGAGCTCCGTTCGCTGGTGGCGAATATCCATAGCGCCGATCTGGCCGATGTCATTGGCCTGATTGAAGGGGCTGATCGCCAGCATTTCATCGAAATCATCAAGGACAATCTGGACCCTGAAGTTTTGAGCGAGCTTGAGGGACAGGCTTTCGATGATGTGATTGAGGCCATGGAGCCCGAAGATATTGCTGAGGCGGTGACCCGGCTCGAATCCGACGATGCAATTGAGGTTCTGGAAGAAATGGAGCCGGAGGAGCAACAGGAAGTCCTCGAAAAAATATCGGCTGATGATCGTGTCGCTCTGGAAGAGGGCCTTGCTTACCCGGAAGACAGCGCCGGACGCTTGATGCAGCGCAAGCTTATTGCCGTTCCTCCCTATTGGACCGTCGGTCAAACCATTGATCATTTGCGAGAGCGTAGCGATCTGCCCAAAGATTTTTGGGAAATTTTTGTGGTGGATGCCACCTATAAACCCGTGGGCACATTACCACTTTCCTGGATCATGCGATCCGGCAGAGCCACCAAGATTGAAGATATCATGAAGGTGGAGCAGACTTTGGTCCCGGTAGAGCAGGATCAGGAGGAAGTGGCGCATCTGTTTGGTCAATATAATCTTGTGTCCGCTGCTGTGGTCGATGGAGCCGGGCGTCTGGTGGGTATGATTACGGTTGATGATGTGGTGGATGTTATCGAAGAAGAGGCAGAAGAAGATATTCTGGCCCTGGCCGGTGTCTTCGAGGGTGATGTGAGTGGATCTTTTATTTCCATATCACGCGCCCGGGTGGGGTGGTTGGTGGTCAATCTCGGTACCGCCATTCTAGCCTCGTTAGTGATCAGTTTTTTTGGTGCCACCATCGAGCAGTTGGTAGCGCTGGCTGTGCTAATGCCGATCGTCGCTTCCATGGGGGGCAATGCCGCCACCCAAACCATGGCTGTGACGGTGCGCGCGCTGGCCACCCATGAGTTGACAGCGGCCAATGCCAGAAAGATAGTTGGCAAGGAGTTTCTCGCATCCCTCCTGAACGGCATCATCCTGGCCACCATGACGGGGGTGGTTGCTGCCCTCTGGTTCCAGAATACTGACCTGGGGTTGGTGATAGCCGCAGCCATGGTCATTAATATGCTAGTGGCAGGACTTTCAGGCATTCTGGTACCCATGACGCTGGTAAAGGCCAGGATTGACCCGGCGGTGGCCTCAACTGTTTTTGTCACCACCATCACAGATGTGGTGGGCTTTTTTGCATTTTTGGGCCTTGCCACCTGGTTCCTGGTTTAATGGCGGTCCCTGCTACCATATTACTGGTGGACGATGACCCGTTTGTGGCCCAGCTTTATGGCCATTCATTCGCATCTTATGGTTTGCGGGTGACCACGGTTGAAAATGCTGAAGATGCGCTAAAATATGCTATTGAATCACCACCCAAACTGCTCATAACGGATGTTAACATGCCGGGCATGAATGGTTTTGAAATGGCAGCAGAACTGAAAAGACGGGGCAAAAAATGCTTTCCCCTGTTTTTTTTCACGGCCCATGATGATTTAGACGTTCTGACCTCCGGCCTTGAAGCGGGCGGTGATGCCTTTTTGATCAAGGGCTCGGGGCTGCCGGAAATTATTGAGCGAATATCATTCTGGATGCGCACCGGCTTTCTCCATCTTCCCACGGCCGCTCGAGTGAAGGCGCTTGATCTGGCTGAACTCGCTAAAAAGGGATCATCAAAACCGATTAAGGAGGCTGCGGAGCTCGATCCAGCGCTCTCAAAATCTATTGCGGAACAAGCAGCGGAAGAGGTGATGGCGGTCCATAAGGATTATGGAAATCGGATGGTCGAGCGCATTTATTTTCTGGGTCGTTTAAGTCATCTGGTGCTGGAGGCCTGCACAGATTTGAAAAGTATTTTACGGTTTCCTGATTATTTGATGGCCTCGGTCAAAGGTATGAATTTCCCTTGGTTGAGCGACCTCTATGCCATGCTTCGTTATTATGACCGTCTGGAAAAAGACCCGCGATTCTGCGCGGCTGCGGAACAGGGACTAGTTTCCATTTCCGATGGCGAGAGTGAATGACACTGCATTTGAAAAAACTCTGTGTGGGTGCAAACAGCGTTGATGATTTGATAACCTGGCAACGGGAACGATCATTCGAGGGGCCGGGAGGTCTGCCTGTGGTTCGCCATGTGACGCGAAACAGACCCTGCCGTGCAGATGAGTTGCTGGATGGCGGCTCTCTTTATTGGATTATCAAAGGTGTTATCCTAGCGAGAAATCCCATTCTTGCACTAGAGCATATTGAAGATGACCAGGGCAAAACACGCTGCGGTATTATCTTGAAAGCTGGCCCCGTGTTTACCAGACCTCGCCGTCACCGGCCATTTCAGGGCTGGCGCTATTATGACGGTGAAGCTGCGCCGGCAGATTTTCACGGGTCTTTGGTCGATGGTCACAGTCTGCCAGCAGAACTGACCGCAGAGCTTGAAGGGCTTGGGCTGATTTAAGGCTATCCACTCCTAGAGGGCAACATTATCTATCAGTCTTTTGCCACCGATAAAGGCGGCTGCAAACAGACGTTTTGCCTGGTCAGATCGCAGCGCAAGTTCAAGCGTCTCGGCATCCCGAAATTCGAAATAATCTACATCCTCAAATCCAGCTTCGAGCAAAGCTTCAATGCCGCGTGATTCGAGACTGCGGTAATTAAAATTCTCCACCGCATCCTTGGCAATGGACTGGAGTGTGGCATATAAGGCGGGCGCTAATCTCCGGTCGCTTGCGCTCAAATACCGGTTGCGAGAGGAGATGGCCAAGCCGTCACTCTCACGCTCAATGGGTGCCGAATATATTTCCACAGGAATATCAAGGTCCGAAACCAACTGCCGGATAATGAGCAGTTGCTGGTAATCCTTTTCACCAAAGATAGCGGCGTCGGGCAGCGCCTGTAGCAGCAGTTTTGTGACAATGGTTGCGACCCCCTCAAAATGGCCGGGTCTTTCTTTTCCGCACATAAAATTCGTGAGGCCGGAAACGGAGACGATAGTGGAAAATCCGGCGGGATAGATCATCTCGGCTTCAGGGACAAAAGCCGCATCCACCTTGACGGAAGCTAACTGGGCTAGATCATCTTCAAGTGGCCGCGGATAATCATCCAAATCTTCATCGACACCAAATTGTTTGGGATTGACAAAAATGGAAACAATGGTCCTGTCCACTTTTTCCTGCATGACTCGCACCAGCGCCATATGACCTTGATGGAGTGCCCCCATGGTTGGAACCAGGCCAACGCTTGCGCCATCCTTGCGCCACTGGGCGATAATTTCCCGTAAATCCCGAACTGATCGGGCTAACAATGGTGCGGTTCCGGTCCCATTAGCAGATGTGGACATTCTCTTTCCAAACCAGTGATTTTATCAGGGTGCAGCCCACCAAAGCGGCTCAAGAGATAATTTGTCAAGCTTGATGAAATTATTCGCGTCGATAATTCGCCGCAGGTCGATCACATAATCTTCGCGGCGGGTGGAATAATAGATCAGTGTTTCTGCAAGCTGGTGGCCATCCAATCCATCGCCGGAGACCCGCATGCTGGCGCGGGCCTGGCGAAAGTCGCTATAAGCGGTATGCGTATTCAGATTATGGGCGTAGCTGATGACCGATTGAATGAGATAGTCAAAGGCTCGTATGGCAAAACGCTGACCCTCACCCCGACCCTCCGGGATAATCCCGTTTTCATCATTCCAGGTCCATTGGCCATAAAGGGCATTCCCTTCCCGGACAAAACGCGAGGTGCCCCAGCCACTTTCTATGGCGGCCTGTGCCAGAGCCAGCGAGGGCGGAATGGCATCAACCCGCAGCAGTAATTGATCGATCAGTTGTGGCGAGATTATCTGATCCCCGGCACCATATCGCTCGGCCCGCTCCAATATCCAGCGACCCTCAATATCTCTAATGTCTTGGTGTTGATTCAAGCGGCTTCGAAGATCAACAAGGCGCAGCCGGTCAGCCATGATCATTTCATTTGCTCTGAGGATCAGCGGTAACAGGCTGGCCACAAAAACGGCCTTGCGGTCGCTCACGGTAAAGGTGTCCAGATCTTGCGGCATATTGGCTCTGAAATCGCGCGGCACCGGCAGACCTTCGCCCACCACATTATGAATGCGATCACTGTCACTCAGCACTTTATTTTGACTTAAGTTATCGGTAGTGGAATGGCGGATGAAATTTATTCGTTCCCCGAAATAGACCGCGTTCCGGGCATCTGAAACCAGCACCATGGCCAGAACGATTGGAAACAGAAAAATCCCCAAGCCTATGGATACTGCCGCAGTTCTCTTTTTTATCATCGGCCGAACCTCATGCTTCTGACAAAACCAAAAACCGCGTATACTTACCATCAGGGCATATGACTGCCCATATATAGTTACCAAATGGTTAACAAACACCAGATATTGCGGTATCCACTGGTGCAATAATGTCATTATGAAAGGCCAGAGCCAGGCTATGAGCGGTGAAAATCACAAGAATCTGACGGATCGGGGCAAAAAACCCCCGGCCCGGAGCGATAAGTCTGAAATCACTGATTTTATTGACAAAATTCAGAATCTGGAAGGTGCGGAGGGCAGAAGTGCCCGCGGAAGACTTCTGTTTGCCATGGATGCCACCATGAGCCGACAGCCCACATGGGATATGGCTTGTAGCATTCAGGGAGATATGTTTTCGGAAACCGCTGATATCGGAGGTCTTTCGGTTCAAATGGCCTATTTTCGCGGTCGCGCGCTTGCGAGCGATGTCCGCATATTCTGGATTCAGTTCTATCGAAATGCACCGGACATTAAGATCGGCGCAGGCCAAGAGCGTTGAACCTGAGCCAGCAAAAGGCTCGAGAACAATCCCCGCGGGTGGAGTGACGAGTTGCACTAGCCATTTCATAAGATTCACAGGCTTGACTGTTGGATGAAAGTTTTGCGAATTACCCATATTTCGCTCCTTGCGCGATGTCTTAGCACAATAGAAAAATCTGGACGCCCCACCAGTGCTGGCTTTAATATCCTTCAGGCTATATCCATAGTCTCCAAAGCAAGCTGACTTTGCTTTCGTCGTTCCCTCGTATTGGCCCTTCATGGAGCCGGACGAC
>JACZYI010000207.1 GCA_022571175.1 Pseudomonadota bacterium | reverse complement strand
CCCGCACACCCCAGGTCGGATTTTCAGTTCGCAATCTCTGATCAAAAGCTTCATTTGATGGCGCAGTATGCTGACCGTCAATTTTATAAGGGCCATATAGTACAAGTGGTGCGCCTTTGGGGAGCAATTGCCCCGCACCCTCAAAAAGACCGTGAGCGGCTTCAATGGGGGTTATATGGATCATGTTAATACAGACCATGGCATTAATGCCGGGGTCCCTGGTCAAAACATCTTTTGCCCAGCCGGGCGTGAGCACATTAATGGCCAGTGGGGCCATTAAATTATCAAGAGCTTCTGTTTTCCGCCAAGCGGCAATGCTCTTTATCATCCGCGGCTCGGGATCGCTTGGTTGCCATGTGAGAGTCATTAATTCCGACGCAAAATAAAGGGCATGCTCGCCGGAACCACTGGCAAGTTCGAGTGTAATTCCCTCACTGGGTAAGGTGTTTTTGAGCACTTCAAGAATATGCGTGCGATTGCGACGGGTTGCGGGGGCTTCCAGACGATCACCGCTTACGCCAAAGCCGTAAAGATCACTACGTTTATCAGTCACTTTCGGTGCTGCCACGGGGCGTCTTGTCAGGGGGGTGTTGGCGCCTTTTCATTATTCTCGAAAGCACATAGAGCGGAACAACGATGGCACCGCCAATGATCACATAAATAAGCGCGTCGCCAGCGAATCCAGCAAGTGTTTCGAACAACCCGGACAGGAATGCAACCAGACTGGTCCAGAAGTCGACCGGGGTTATGTCGAAAAAAGACAGCAGCCAGCCAACCATAAAACTGACAATTATGAGTTTGATTATTGTTTTCAGGATGTCCTTATTCACTATCTATTTCTCCATTTGATTCAGGATCATGGTCCAACAACAAACCCAACGGTTGTTGATCCTCCAAGAGAAAACCAAGCCGATCTTTATCATTCTTTTTAATCGCCTGCATCATTGCATCGGCGAGACGAATCATAAAAATATCAAACGCATCCTCCGGCTCCATGGTGGTCACAAGATCTAATTGCGCGATAATTTCTCCATGTTCGCGTCTGGGCCGGACTTTCAAGAGCATTCGGACGTAGGCAGTGCGAATGGCTATGCTGTCCGGTGCTAATTCCATCGCCTGGGCAAAAGCCTGTTTGCCTTTTTTGAATTTTGCACCAAAAATAATGGAGCCAAAAAAACTTCCGGCCTTGCGCACCACTTCCCCATGCCAGCCGCCAAGTGCTGCCCAAACCCATGAATTTTCGGGGGCTAGGGTCAGGGCATGATCAATTAATTTTTTTGAATCCCTGGCATCCCGACTCGAGCCCTCAATGCGTCCTCTGAAGCCGAGCGCGATAGCCCGATGTATATGCGCAGCCACATGATCTGGATCGAGATTGAGGGCGTACTCCGTAAGCTCAAGCGCATGCTCAATCAGACCTATTTGCTCATCGGGCTCTGCATAATAACGGGCAATAACCAGCGTGGCCTGTGCTGCCAACGCCAAACCATCAGCGGTCTTGTCCACGGCTCCCACTCTCGCCGCTTCGTCATAGTCGCCCATTTGATATAATTTAAGCGCGGCATCAAAATCTGATGGAGTGGTATTTTCCTGGGCCTTGGCAGGTGAACTCCAAAACAGGCAAAAACAAAGCAAAAAAATCTGGCGAGAAGCGCGCATTTTCAGTCACCCAAGGCCTTTCCAGCCACACACTGCTCAAGTAATTGAATAGTCTGATTTAATCCAAAAAGAGCAATAAAACTTCCCATTCGAGGCCCTTGCGGTTGCCCCAGCAATACCTCATACAGGGCCTTGAACCATTCTCCCAGGCTTTCAAAATCATGGGTTTTTCCAACCCCATAAATAATTGTCTGAATATCTTCAGCAGGCGCGTTACCCGGGAGCGTCTTTAATTTCTCAAGCAGATCAATAAAGGCTGGTTGCTCTGAATCGCTCGGCAGGCGGTATTTTTTTGTAGGAGCGATAAAATCTTGATAATAGCAGATGGCAAATCCTAATAGCCGGTCCAGCTCGGGGTGGCTCCTGGCGGTGACCTCGGGTCGTCCGCGGGTGATAAACCCCCATAGAATATCCCTCTCTTCCGTATGGGCCGTGCCCACCAGATTTAACAGCAGATTGAAGGACACGGGCACATCATACTCAGGCGGCTCTCCCCCGTGAATATGATAAACGGGATTTTGAATCTGTGTCTTTTGCTCTTCGCCAGGGAATGATTTCAGCCGGGTATAATATTCATCTACCGCTTTTGGTATGACATCGAAATACAGCCGCTTGGCCCGGCGCGGATTTTGATACATGTAAAAGGACAGAGATTCAGGCGAGGCGTATCTGAGCCATTCGTCAATGGTCAGGCCATTACCTTTGGATTTGGAAATTTTTTCACCATTTTCATCCAGGAACAGTTCGTAACTGAAACCCTCGGGAGGTTGTCCGCCCAAAATGCGCTGAACGGCACTTGAAAGGCGAACCGATTCAATCAAATCCTTGCCCGACATCTCATAATCCACATCCAGAGCCTGCCAGCGCATGGCCCAATCCACCTTCCATTGCAATTTGCAATTGCCACCGGTCACAGGGACCGTGAGGTTTTCACCATTCTCGTCCTGGTAGGTTATGGTTCCCTTGCTCGCATCCATCCCGGTCAAGGGCACCTGCAGTACAACGCCGGTTCGGGGGCAAATGGGCAGGAAGGGACTGTAGGTTTTTCGTCGCTCTTCGCCCAGGGTGGGCAAAATAACCTGAATAACTGATTCGTAATTTTTCAGAATCTGCAGCAGCGTTTCATCAAAGCGTCCGCTGGCGTAACATTCAGTAGAAGAATAAAAATCATAGTCAAACCCAAACCGGTCAAGAAATTCCCTCAGGCGCGCGTTGTTGTGTGCGCCGAAACTTTCAAACTTTTCAAAAGGGTCCGGAACCCGGGTTAACGGCTTTCCAAGATGAGCAGCCAGCATATCTTTGTTTGGAACATTATCTGGAACTTTCCGGAAGCCATCCAGATCATCTGAAAAACAAATAAGCTTGGTCGGACATTCTGAGAGGCTTTCAAACGCGCGGCGGACCATGTCGGTGCGGGCAACCTCGGCAAAGGTACCAACATGAGGCAACCCACTGGGGCCGTAGCCGGTTTCAAACAGCGCATATCCTTTGGCTGGCACGCGTTCGTCAAGGCGGTCAATAATCTTGCGTGCCTCCTGAAAAGGCCAGGCTTTCGAATCCGCCATGATGTCTTCGATTTTGGTCATAAAAAACCTTACGGAAGTTTGTTTTGCGGCACAAGTCAGTCGGCGTCCTGTCCATGATATGAGGAACAGGCTTGTCATGAACCGCATAGCCCCCATATTGTGGAAGAGTGAAAAATAATGACAATAGACATAGGCGCACAGCATGAGGCAAAACACCATATCTTTACACACGCCACTGGTTTACCTGATGGTTC
>JACZYI010000206.1 GCA_022571175.1 Pseudomonadota bacterium | reverse complement strand
GATTATCAGACTATTCGCTATTCTTTTTACTTTGGGAATTATAACCGCAAGCATTTCCGGCGGTTGGGCGGCGCAAGAGCAAGACGAGCAGGAACAATCCGAACAGGATAAGGCAAGGGACAAGGCGGAAAAAGCCAAAGATAATTCTGCCAGTGAAGTGGTTGAGGCCGCCCATGCGGACCCGATCGAGCGACGGGAAAATGCGGGAAATGCAGGTAGCGCTGTGGCTGAGGCTGCCCATGAAGCGGCAAAAGATCGAAAAGAGAGTGCTGGCAAGTCCGCTGGAAAAGGCAAGAAGGATAAAAAGGACAAGAAAAACAAGAAAGACAAGTCAGAGAGCGATGATGATGAAGATGAGCATGATGACGACGATGATGATGATAACGATGCAGACGGTAAGAAAAATAAAGACAAGAAAAAAGGCAAAGACAAAAAGTAAATAGTGCTTGGGCTTTTGGATCTAAGATCAGGTTTTTAGTCAAGAAGAATGAGGACAAAGAAAAAGGTTACAATTCCGACGCCGCTTTGTAGCCCTGAGCTTCTGCAGTTTGTAGCCCTTATTCTGCCGGGTCAAGCCAGTAATTGAGGTCGACTGTGTCTTGAAGGTCAGCGATCAGGGCTTTCAGGCGCGCCTCATCGGCAAAATCCATGCAGCCTTCATAATAATAGACCTGCTTGGTGAGCCTGCGACTTTTGAGTTTTATTTGATAATCCGGCATGTCGGTGGCGATATTTCCGCACACACTCCCCCCGGCATCACCATTCCAGCCGTAATGGTCGAGCAGGCTGGCAAAGTCATATTTCTCGAGCAGGGCCATAATGGAACGGTAGCGACCTTCGCTGAAGCTACCTTCCCAGACGCCTTCCTTTCCTACAAACCCCTGCCCATTATAGAAATAGCTGTCGTCGGATCTGACCGTAATCTCAAACATGGGGCAGGCCCCGAAACAGCGTCCCTGGGAATAGAAGAAGCTGTCGCCGGCGACGATGCGCTCGGGATTTATGGGGTTTCCCTCGGTCAGCTTCCAATAAAGAAAACCAACCACAATCGCCAGAATGACAATCGGAATGGAGGCTTTAATTGCTGGTTTCATCTGAAAGTTCCTCAGGCACCGATCACATCAGGCACGGGCAGGCCAAGTTCCTGGCAGCGCTCGCAGTATAATTCCAGCATACTCTCCAGGCCCAGTTCCCTCTCCACATTGCCATCTTCATCGAGATTGAGATTTTTGCCATGCACCACAAACGAGACGTCGGTCAGGCCCTGATTGTCGTCCAGTACATGGAGTGTGTGAATAGCCCCGGCGGGCTCATAGAGATAGGAGCCTTTCCGGTTCACCTCGGGATATTCCAGATAGCGCCAGGCGCCTGCATGGGTAAAGGCAAAAACCTCACCGGTATGTTCGTGGCGCGGGATGGTAATGCCCGGCTCGAAGCGCACGCGCACCACAAAGGTGTCGCTCACCGGGTTCACATGCAGCAGTTGAAAGGTAATGCCCTCATCGAATTCCACGAAAGGCAGGTCGCTCTCGCTCCGCATCAGGGAGGCGGGCGCGACCGCACCGGATTTTGGTATGTCATTCATTATTCTCTCCCTGATGACTGAAACCGAACCATAGGGTAAAATTTTATTAGTTTCAATAATCCCCACCGCTGCCGTAAAAGTCTGTCCATGAAGATTGCAATTTTTGGAGCGGGCGCGATTGGCATCATGTTTGCCGGTCGTTTGCATCATGTCGGCTATGAGGTGACGATCATCGGTCGCGGGGCAACGCTCGCCAAAATTCAGGCGGAAGGCATCGTCCTCGAAGGTGCCAATGAAAAAGGCGCAATCCCTTCGATCCCGCCCTCATATCAATGAGTGTGCTGTCCCCTTCATTGCCTTGTTTATTTTTAAAATTACCCCTCATTGCCCCCTGCCCCTTCATTTGTTAGCCTGTGGGGCATTTCAAACCAAGCTCAAACAGGAGAACACAGACATGTTCAGGGCAATCTATATGGCGATCGCGTTTTTGGGCCTCACCACCACCGGGGCCGCCTTTATCATGGGGTTTTTGTGGGACCCGTCAGCCCCGGTTGAAAATCTCTGGTTCAATATGGGCATATATGCAGCCTTCATAACCGTCCACATCATCATGACCATGCCCGCCTTCAAAAAAGCACTGTATGGCAAGGCCGAGGGATCTTTGGGCGAACGGCGCATTTATATTCTGGTAACGGTCTTTAGCTGGCTGGTAGTTTATTATTATCATAAACCCGTACCCGGTCCGGGCCTCGACCTCGCCCTTTGGGAGTTTGGCTTCTGGGTTCAATATCTGGGTGTTGCCGCGGTTCTTCTGGCGGTGGTGGCCTTTTTCGAATTTGCCGATTTTGCCGGTCTGCGCGGGCTGATTGGCATGCCGGGCAGTGAAATTACCCATACGGTTGGCGGGGAAACACCGCTCCAGACCGAGGGGCCTTATGCCTCGGTGCGCCACCCCATGTATCGGGCGGCGGTCCTGATGGGGCTGGCCTCGCTGATTATTTTCCCCAACGCCGGGCAAGCCCTGTTTGTGGCCATGATTGGCGGCTCGTTTTTGCTGACCATACCGTTTGAGGAAAAACAACTGCTGAAGGCCCGCGGTGATGAGTATGGGGATTATATGAAAGAAACCCCCTGGCGGGTCTTCCGCGGCATCTGGTAGGCGAAATGGCCACCAAAATACTGAAATATTTAGATAGACGCGCGTTCGTAGCTGGCGCAGTGGCTCTGCTGTCACTGGCTGGTTTCGCTTGTGCCTCAAAAACAGGTGCTCATAAAATGTTTGGATTAATTGCGAAAATTACGTGCGTAGAGGGAGGTCGAGAGGATCTCATAAATATCTTGCTTGAGGGCACGTCGGACATGCCAGGAAATGTCAGCTACAATATTGCCGAAGATCAGGAAGATAAAAATATCATCTGGATTACCGAGGTTTGGGACAGTCAGGCGAGCCAGGAAAATTCCCTGAAACTTGATTCGGTTCAAAATGCCATCGGTCAGGCCCGACCTCTTATTGCGGGCATGTCCAGAATCGCAACAACGTCACCAATTGTGCGTACCGCCTAACCAGAAATACAATAAGCGGCATTGCTGAATTCTGGAATAGACGCTAGTCTCAAGGTTGGGGACTGGCTCTTTCAGGGGAAACAAATATGAAAATATTCTTGACGGCGATGGCATTATTTGCATGCGCAGCAACGGCGACTGGCACCGCGCGTGCCCAGGACTTTCTGGATGCACTTGATATCTTCGGGCTGGAGTATGCCAGCGATGTGCAGATATCACCCGACGGCAGCCAGATTGTCTATGTCAGGGTGTCTCAGGATATTATGACTGACCGCGCCCGGCGGAATATATGGATCATCAATGCCGATGGCAGCGACCACCGCGCCATAGCTTCCGGCACCAGCAATTACACC
>JACZYI010000205.1 GCA_022571175.1 Pseudomonadota bacterium | reverse complement strand
GTCTGAGTAGATGCATGAAAAGGCACTGGTGGTGAATAAGGAACGTGGCCGCAGGGAAGGCATGGCAGGCAACTATTGCAACCTCGGCATTCTATACAGCACCCGTGGTGAACTGGACCGGGCTGAGGAGATGCATGAAAAGGCACTGGATATTGAAGAGGAACTGGGCCGCAAGGAAGGCATGGCAAGCAACTATGGCAACCTCGGAAATATATACAGCACCCGCGGTGAACTGGACCGGGCTGAGGAGATGTATGAAAAGGCGCTGGTGCTGAATAAAGAACTGGATCGCAAGGAAGGCCTGGCAAACAACTATGGCAACCTCGGAAATATATACAACACCCGCGGTGAACTGGACCGGGCTGAGGAGATGCATGAAAAGGCGCTGGTGCTCTACCTGGAAATGGGCACTCAGCACATGGCTGATAAAGTGCAGGGCTGGCTGGACGGACTGGAAAATGATAGCGAAAGGGAGGATATGAAGTCCTCTGAAGCTAACGAGCTTGGAGAGTCTGCCAAGGCAGAAGCAGTTACTGCTGAGCCCGACCCGGAAGAAAGCGACGAAGAAAAACCTCAAGATAATCTGGATGCAGAAACATAGATATCCGCAATCACGTGTCAGACGATATAGATGGCGGTGTCAGGCCCATCCGCATATCTGGGTTTGGACTTCACATATGCTTCACGCTCAAATCCCCCCTGGGCTTCCAGCTTGCCAGATTGAGCCAAGACAAAATTAAGCGGCTGTGCTAAGGAGTGCGCCGTCTGGCATCAGCCTCGCGCTCAGTGGCCGGAATGTTAATGGGAAGCGCCATGACCATAGCCATCATTGTTGCATTGGCGGAAAACCGCGTTATCGGTCGGGATGGCGGATTGCCCTGGCATATTCCCGATGATCTCCGGCATTTCAAGACGCTGACCATGAACAAGCCGATTATCATGGGCAGACGTACTTACCAGGCCATTGGTCGGGCCCTGCCTGGCCGCACCAATATTGTCATTAGCCGGTCTGAGGATTTCGATAAAAAGGGAATCCGGGTGGCCCGCAATTTTCTCCAGGCCGTGGGTATAGCCCGTGAGGTGGCTAGGGACGGCGAGATTATGGTGATTGGCGGAGCGGAAATATACCGGATGGCCTTTGACGCAACGGACAAGATTTATTTGACCGAAATTCACGACAAGCCCGAGGGCGATACTTATTTCCCCCGTCTTGATCGTAGTGAATGGCGCGAGCTGGACCGGCAAGACCAGGAGGCGGTCGATGGCTTGCCAAGCTATAGTTTTGTGACTTTAGAGAGAGCAAAAAAATAAAAAATCCATTTCAGGCAACAGCTTCAACTTCGAGATGAGTTTTCTTTATGGGGCTTTTGGCCTGTCTTGCTGGTGTCAGCTCATTATCGGCCTCGCGAATGTTTTACCCACATTTAACCTCATGTCCGAAGGCGTGTCCTTGACCTGGACCCCGGAGAGCGGCAACAGCAATCCCGCACCACCGGCAGACTAGCCTCCCGGCAATAAAGCCTTCGAAACTTTTTTTGCAATCTCAACGAATGCCTTTGCCTCATCGCTCTGGCTGGCGCTGACCACGATCGGCTCCCCGGCATCAGAGGCTTCGCGAATGGCCATATGAAGCGGTATGGCACCCAAAAATGCCATGCCCAGTTCTTTGGCGATTTTTTTGGCGCCGCCGTGAGCAAATATATGGCTGGCTTCGCCGCAGTGTGGACAGACGAAACTGCTCATATTTTCCACAATACCCAGCACCGGAACATTCACTTCGAGAAACATTTTCAAACCCTTTCGCGCGTCAATCAGGGCAATGTCCTGGGGCGTGGAGACAATCACCACGCCTGTCACCGGCACTTTTTGAGCCAGTGTCAGCTGGATGTCTCCGGTACCGGGTGGCATGTCCACAACCAGGATGTCCAGTTCTCCCCAGACCACATCCCTGACCATTTGTTGTAGCGCACTTGAGACCATCGGCCCCCGCCAGATCATCGGTTTGTCTTCATCAACCAGAAAACCCATGGACATGATCTTGAGGCCATAGGCCTCCAAAGGTTGAATTTTTTTGTCCTTGGCGGTTGGGTGGTGATCCTTGATATTCAGCAGTCTCGGTATGCTCGGGCCGTAGATATCGGCATCGAGCAATCCCACCTTGTGGCCAAGACTTTGCAGGGCAAGGGCAAGGTTCACCGCGAGGGTTGATTTCCCCACACCGCCTTTGCCCGAGGCAACCGCTACAATTGTCTTGACGGTGGGCAGGTCTATTTTCTCTGAAATCCCGGGCGAGGGTTTCATCAATTCCGGTTCCGGTTTTGGCTGCCTTTCGGCGGTGAGCACAATTTGGACCGAAATCACACCGGGAATTTTCTTGATGGCTTTTTCACAAGCGCGCCGCAAAGGTTCTTTTTCCCGACCCGATTCCTGGCCCACGTCAAGCGCAAAACTCACATGCCCCTCGCGCACAACCAGCCCGCTTATCAAGGCCAGGCTCACCACATCAGCACCTTTGGCGGGGTCGATAACCGTTTTCAGGACCTCCAGAATATCCTGTTTTTCGGGTCCTTTCATGTCCAGACTCCGGGAAGTTGATGAATTAATGCTATTTGTGATCCAAAAAATCGCTTCAAGCATTGCATGGAGGGGCTTCCTACCATATATAACTGGGAATAACCAAAACTAGTGGCGGACGTTAGATACGAACCAGCACTGGGGTTCGGTCCGGCATTGGCTTTGCAGTTGATTTATCAGAAATAAGGGGACATGCCATGCCTTGGCAAGATAACGGCGGCGGCAATAATAATCCGTGGGGACGCGGATCGGGCGGTGGTCAGCAGCCTCCAGACCTGGATGAAATGATCAAGCGCGGGCAGGATCGCCTGAAAAGGATCATTCCGGGCGGAGGAAAATTCGGATTCACCATAATGTTTGTTGTGCTGGCTCTGCTTTGGGGGGCCAGCGGATTTTATACCGTGGGCACCAGCGAACAGGGCGTGGTTCTTAGGTTTGGAGAATGGGTCAGAACAGAAACACCAGGCTTGAAATGGCATATTCCGTTTCCGGTTGAGACCGTTATTCTCCCCAATGTTACCCGGGAAAACCGGATCGATATTGGCTTCCGCTCAGATGTGAATACCCGCCGCAGCGCTCGCCAGCAACGCTTTCCCGAAGAAAGCCTGATGCTGACGGGTGATGAAAATATTGTTGAGGTCGCTTTTACGATTTTATGGCGGGTCAATGATGCCGGTAAATTCCTCTTTAATATCCAGTCGCCACAGGAAGTCACCATCAAGGCGGTCGCTGAAAGTGTCATGCGCGACATTATTGGCCGAACAGAAATTCAGAAGGCGCTGACCGAAGGCCGTCTTGAAATTGAGGAAGAGGCTCTTGGTCTGACCCAGGCGGCACTTGACCATTATGAAGCTGGCATCACTATTACCCAGGTGCAACTGGAACGCGTGGACCCGCCCGGTCAGGTGATCGACGCCTTTCGGGACGTTCAG
>JACZYI010000204.1 GCA_022571175.1 Pseudomonadota bacterium | reverse complement strand
GCCACCAGCACCGGGTCATGAAAACCTGCAGCCTTAAGGTCAAAAAGCCCGCCAAAACCGCCAAGCTGGGCATCGGACCCCGGCCTGGCCGTCATGGAGGCCATGGGCTTGATGGCTTCCACCAAGGCTTCACCTGCGTCAATATCAACGCCTGCATCCTGATAGCTGACTGATTTCTGCTTTTCGGCCACGCTTGCCCCTTTTGCCTTTCGAAAGCGGCGCCAATAAACCATGTTCAAACCACTTTGCGAAGCCCAAATTTCGTGTCATGCCTTATTTCTGACCAACCGGTGGTTAGCATCACATGAGAACAAGCCTGCAGGGCGGAAAAGGCGAGCGCAAAACCATGACTGAGAACGGTCTTAATCGGGTACAAAACTGTCGGAGGCGTTACGGACTCACCCGCGTATCCCTGCTTTTTGCCCTTTATGTCTTGTCACTCATAGCCGTTGCGCCTGCATCCATGGCCCAGACCGAGACCATTCTTGAGCTCTACACGGTCTATAATATACAGGTGGATGTCTCAGCCCGCACCGCAGCCCAGGCCCGGGAACGTGCGCTTGAGCAGGCTGAAACAAGGGCCTTCTGGATTCTTTTGAACAAGATCGCCATTTCCGAAGATTTGCAAGTGCTGCCTGAAATGTCCGGAGATGAAATTCGCGGCTATGTGCGCAGTATGGAAATTCTTGAAGAACATTCATCGCGGCGGCGTTATCGTGCCACCCTCGACATAACCTTTGAGCCGCCCACTATTCGCGTTTTAATGGGAACATCCGGCATACGCTTTTCCGAAATTTCCACAAGCCCACTGCTGGTGCTACCGGTTTGGCGAGAGGCCGGGACGGACTATTTGTTCGAAGACGGCAACCTCTGGCTTCAGGCCTGGCGCAACGCCGATCTAACCAATTGGCTGACACCGTTCATTCTGCCCCGTGGCGATTTCGAAGACCGCAACCGGCTGACCGCCCGAAATGTCAGCGATACACGGAAAGAGGCCACCCGCGCCTATATCAAACAGGCCTATGGGGTTGAAACCGTATTTGTGGTCCGTGCCCGGCGCAGCGAGGATGGGTCTGGCATCAAACGTCTGAGCTATGAATTGAGTGGAAAAGGGGACGCGGAACCGCTCACAGCTTTTGTCATGGGCACTGCCGATCAAAGCTGGGACCAGCTTTTGCTGGAGGCTGTCTCGCACATTCAACGGCTGCTTGATAATGACTGGAAGCGACAGACCTTGACCGCCTTCGGGGAATTTAACCAGCTTAATGTGCGCATTCAGGTGGACCGTATTGAGGACTGGCTCGAATTTACCCGGGGGCTTCAGGCAATCTCGATTGTGCGGGATGTGAGCCCGGTGCGCCTGGCGCTGCCCTGGAGTGAATTGAAAATCCTTTATCTGGGCACATATGAACAATTGCAATTAGCGCTGGAGCAGGCCAATCTCAGGCTGATCCGTATTGAGGGGGGCTTCTTGCTCAAACAGGGAGAGCCACGATAGCTGGCTGGTAATCAGGAACCAACAGGCAAGCGGGCTAAAGAGGAGGGGCGATGTCCAGACTATGGCAGTTTTGGCTTGGGTTTTTTCTGGTGGTGGGCTTTACCTACGCCACGCGGGGCATATTGCTGCCTTTTGTTGTGGGTTTTGCCGTGGCCTATCTGCTGGACCCGCTGGCCGACAAGCTGGAAGCTCGAAAATTTCCTCGCTGGCTGGCGGCGACTGTCATACTGCTGATCTTTTTTGTGGGCGTGGTTGGCTTCTTTGTGGCCCTGCTGCCTGTGCTACAGGTGCAATTATCCGGCTTCACCGAGAATCTGCCCCGCTATCTGGCTACCCTCAAACCGCTTGTGGATGACATTCTGGGTGGCTTGGCCAGCAGTTTTGGTGCTGATCTGCCCGCGAGCGCAGACGATCTGGTGGGGGTGGCGGTCGAAAAAGGACTGGCCAATGCGGGCAATATTCTGGTGGGCTTTTTCACCCAGGGTGTGGCGATCTTTTCGCTGCTGACTTTGCTGTTGATCTCGCCGGTGGTGGCCTTCTTCCTGCTTCGGGACTGGGATCTTATCATTGCGCGAATTGACTCCTTGCTGCCCAAAGCCCAAGCAGAGACAATTAGGCTACTGGCCCGCCGGATCGATAATGCCCTCTCTGGCTTCGTGCACGGGCAAACCATGGTGGCGCTCATCATGGCAGCCCTTTACGCCTTTGGCTGGAGCCTGGCCGGACTGGATTATGCCTTGGTGCTGGGCCTGCTGGCGGGCGTGCTGGCCTTTGTGCCGATTGTGGGGGCCATCTTTGCCATGTTGATTGCCATGCTTTTGGGCTTCGGACAGTTCGGACTGGACGGGGCGGCCCTGGCACCCGTATTCGGCGTTTTTGTGATTGTACAGATTATCGAAGGGGCCGTGCTCACCCCCCGCATTATTGGCGGCAAGGTTGGCTTGCATCCGGTCTGGGTGCTGTTTGCCATATTTGCCGGCGGTGAAGTGATGGGATTTGTGGGTATGTTAATCGCCTTGCCGGTGGCCGCTGCGGTTGGTGTTATTGTGCGATTCGTGATCGAGAAATATCTTGAGAGCGATCTTCACTCAGGCGATGACAGGGGCTCAAGGGGTGGGGCACAGGGCAGGCCAGCGGACGGCACATGATCGCTGAACAACTCAATCTCGATCTTCCGGTTTTGATTTCACATGCCCGGGATGATTTTTTCATCTCTGAGAGCAACCGTGAAGCCGCAGCCTTGATCGACCTCTGGCCTGAGTGGGGCTCGCACGCGGCACTGGTGGTTGGCCCCAGGGCCTCGGGCAAAAGCCATTTGCTTTCCATCTGGGCAGAAAAGGCCGGAGCCAGGCTGTTGAAAGCCAGCGAGCTTTCGATTGAGCTCGGACAAACGTCCGGGAATTTTGTGTTCGCGCTCGACGGCGGAGATCAGGGCTGCGACGAGCACGCCCTTTTACATGCCTATAACTGGACCGGAGAACAGGGCGGGAGCCTGCTTATATCAGCCCTGAGCGAGCCTGTCAGATGGGGTCTCGCACTCAAGGATCTCTCGTCTCGCTTGTTGAGCCTTCCCCTGGTGCGCATTGGTGCGCCCGATGATCAATTGCTGAGCGCGGTCATGGCCAAACAATTTTCTGACCGGCAAATTGAAGTGGAGGAGGGGGTCTCGCGCTATTTAACCAGCCGCATGGAACGCACATTTGCCGCAGCCAATGCTCTGGTCGCCGCCCTGGACCAGGCCTCACTCCAGCACCAAAGACGCATCACAGTGCCTTTGGCGCGAGAAATTCTAGCCACTATGGACGGTTAAAAAATACTTTTGAGCCTAAAGGAGACAACGCGGTCTGAACGCCGCACCCTGAGTTGACGGCTGGTTTGAACACCGCCCGACCGGCCTGCGGCAAACAAAAAGCGTTCGCGCCCGTTATCAGGCCGTAAAAAATTGCTGAGCGACACCGCCCCGATAAGACTGCGCCAGAGCTTTTTTTCAATGCTTACCCATCCCCAATGTTGAGGCC
>JACZYI010000203.1 GCA_022571175.1 Pseudomonadota bacterium | reverse complement strand
CACAGACTTCGCCAGATTCCGGGGCTGATCCACATCGGTCCCTTTGTGAATTGCAGTGTGATAGGCCAATAACTGAACCGGTATGGCATAGAGCAAAGGCGACACCATGGGGTCCACATCAGGAACTTCGATGGTCGCCATGACGCCCTTACCATATTGCTCGATACCATGTTTATCCGCTATCAGAATCACCTTGCCACCCCGCGCAATAACCTCCTGCATGTTGGATGCAATCTTTTCAAAAAGACCGTTGGTCGGTGCCAAGACCACCACCGGCACATCTTCATCAATCAGTGCAATTGGTCCGTGTTTCATTTCACCCGCCGCGTAACCTTCGGCATGAATGTAGGAAATTTCCTTGAGCTTCAGCGCGCCTTCCAAGGCGATGGGATAGGTCAGGCCCCGGCCCATGTATAAGACATCTCGCGCCGCCGCAATATCACGGCCAAGTTCGCGAATGGCATCATCATGATACAACATCTCTGCCATGCGCGAGGGCACTTCCGCCAGGGCATCGCAAAGTCTTGATTCCATTTTTTCATCAATGGTGCCTTTGATGTGGGCAGCACCGATAGCAAGTGAGGCCAATACCGCCAGTTGACAAGTGAACGCCTTGGTACTGGCGACTCCTATTTCCGGCCCGGCGTGGCTCTCGAAAATAATGTCAGATTCACGCGCCATAGAACTGTGGGGCACATTGACGATTGAGGCCACATGTTGCCCTTTATCCTTGCAATGCATGAGCGCGGCCATGGTATCTGCTGTCTCACCCGATTGAGAGACGAAAAGAGACAGTCCCCCTTCGGGCAACACAGGATGGCGATAGCGAAATTCAGAAGCGAAATCGACCTCTACCGGGATGCCTGCCAGTTGCTCAAACCAGTATTTTCCTACCATTGCAGCGTAATAACTGGTGCCACAGGCAATGATGGTAATACGGGGGATAGAGGCAAAATCAAACGGTAACTCGGGCAGGAGAATTCTGCCATGCAATGGGTCAAGATATGATCCCAAAGTCTGTGCAACTACGGTCGGTTGTTCAAAAATCTCTTTCTGCATAAAATGGCGATAGTTACCCTTTTCGACCAGACCACCTGTGGTCGTGACTAGAGTTGTTGGTCTAGAAATTTCTTTGCCCGATTGGTCAAAGATTGTTATTTTTTCCCTGCTGAGTTCGACCCAGTCTCCCTCCTCCAGATAAGTTAATTTATTGGTAAAAGGTGCAAGGGCAATGGCATCAGAGCCTAAAAAGGATTCACCGTCGCCAATACCAACCACCAGCGGACTGCCCTTGCGGGCGCCATACATCAAATTATCTTCGCCGTGGATTAGAATGGCGAGTGCGAAGGCACCATGCAATTCGGCCAAAGTATTTTTGACCGCCGTTTTTGGGTCATCTCCATTTTCAAGCTTAGAAGTCAGCAGATGCGCAACCACCTCGGTATCGGTCTCGGTTTCAAACTTGTGCCCCTGCTTTGAGAGACGGTCTCTGAGTGACTTGAAATTCTCAATTATGCCATTATGCACCAATGTCACACGATCCGTTTGGTGAGGGTGGGCATTGTTTTCCGTCGGTGCCCCATGTGTCGCCCAGCGGGTATGACCTATGCCCGCAGTGCCTGCCATGGGGTCTACTTCCAATTTTGCAGATAAATTTCCAAGTTTCCCTTCCGCGCGACGAAGAGCGAAGTTGCCATTCGCTATGGTCGCAATGCCTGCAGAGTCATACCCCCGATACTCAAGCCGTCGAAGAGCATCCAAAAGCCTGGGCGCAGCATCAGTCTTACCAAGAACGCCAACGATTCCACACATAATCTATTTGCCTCTTTTCTGCCGGTTTTTCTTTCGGAAATCGGAAGCCCAGCCTTCCTTTGCTTTTTGGCTCGCCCTTGTAACAGCCAACGCGTTGGCATTTACATTTTTTGTGATGGTGCTTCCTGCTCCCACAATTGCGCCACGTCCGATTTTAACAGGCGCCACCAACGATGTATTTGAACCGATAAAAGCGCCATCTCCAATTTCAGTGAGGTTTTTTGAAAAACCATCATAATTACATGTGATGGTGCCAGCACCAATATTGGCCTGCGCACCCACTAGCGCATCGCCCACATATGACAGATGGCTGATTTTGGCTCCGGCCCCGATGTCTGCCTCTTTGGTCTCAACAAAATTTCCAATCTTTGCGCCCTCGCCAATACGCGTGCCAGGCCTGATGCGGGCAAAGGGCCCGATGGTAGCTCCTTTTTCAATTACACATCCCTCAAGATGGGAAAATGATTTTATGTGAGCGCCTTTTTTGACCACGACCTCCGGGCCAAAAACAACATTCACATCGACCCTTACATCATTTTCAATCGCCGTATCATATGAAAAATAGACTGTTTCCGGGTCCATCAAGGTTACGCCCGATGACATTGCCTCCAAGCGTTTCTTATACTGGAACAAGGCCTCGGCATAAGCCAGATCTTCCTGGGAATTGATGCCCAGAACTTCATCCTCTGTTCCCTCATAAACAATTGCGGAATGGCCATCATTTCTTGCAATCCTCACAATGTCGGTCAAGTAATATTCTTCCTTCCTGTTCTTGTTATCCACCTCTTCGAGAAACCGGAACAGAAGCGATCCATCTACGGCCATGATGCCGGAATTACAAAGCCGGATAGCCAAATGTTCTACTGTGGCATCTTTAAATTCGATGATGGCTTCCAACTCGCCCCGCTCACCCATTAGAAGTCGCCCATAATGACCCGTATCCTCTGGCCGGAAACCGAGAACAGATACGGCAGGCTGTTGAGCTCTTGGGCCAGTTTTTCGGCGGACCCGCACCAGTTCCATCAGGGTCTCCTCCCGTACCATGGGCACGTCGCCGTACAGGATGATGATATCACCAGAAAAACCGCTGAAATGCGCTTTGGCACAATAGACCGCATGGGCGGTTCCCATCTGATCCTTTTGAACTGCAAACTCTGCAAATGGCAGATGTTCCTCCACTTGCTCCCGGTCAGCGCCTACCACCACAACCCGTTTGACGATGCCAAGATGATCCAATGTATCCATCAAATAATGGATCATGGGTCGGCCTCCAATGGGATGCAGAACCTTATGAACGCCGGAGTGCATGCGACTTCCCATGCCCGCAGCAAGTATGATCGCGCCAATGTCTTCGTTGCTCATACAGTACGTCCCCAGTTCCTCACCCCGGAAGAGGCCAATTCGGCTTGTGATTAAAAGAAAACTGCCATAGACATGCCGAGAATGCCAGTAGGGAAAGAAAATTCGTTCAAAAGCATGGATTTAGCAAGAAAAATAATACCAAAACTCGTTTTGTTTGATCTGGATGGCACCTTGATCGATACCGCGCCAGACCTGACCAATGCGCTAAACCATGTACTGAAAGCCAGCGGGCGGGCAACCATATCACCCCATCTGGTTAAACACTATGTGAGCAAAGGAGCCCGCTGCCTAATTGAACGGGGACTTGAGGAATTCGTGGAGGACGTACCGGAAGCCGAGATTAAGG
>JACZYI010000202.1 GCA_022571175.1 Pseudomonadota bacterium | reverse complement strand
TATCGCTTGCTCATTTGAATTATGAAATTGAATTCCCTTGGCGGAGAGGGGGGGGATTCGAACCCCCGAAGGGCGTGGCCCTTCAAGGGCTTGCACCCTTGCCGGTTTTCTAGAAGTTCCAGATGCGCTCGATCAATCCATACTCGTTAAAGCGGATGGCCATGATGGAGCTTTTCTCACCTGCGCTCCAGTTGCCATCCATATCCTTTTGCTCGCCAATGCGGTGGATTTTAACAATGGCAATTTTATCTCCCATCATAATGTCTTCGATGGTGAGCGTGACGTCGCGGTTAAAGCCCGCGAAATGCTCTGACTGGCTGCGCAGGGTCGCCTTGGAATCGATGACAAAGTCAAAAGCAGTATGGGTCATGATAATATCATCGGCGTAAAGATCATAAAGCTGGTCGCGCGTCTCATCACTCACCTCAAGCTGATTATTGGCTTCAAGCGCCGCCACCAGCGCCCGCACCGTATCTTCCTGGGTTTTATCATTGGCCAGGGCCACGCTTGTGCTTATGCCCACAAACATCAGGACAAATCCGAGTTTTTGAAAAATTTTCATTTTAAGTCTCCTTGTTTTTTCTTGTTCAGAATTTTAATTTGCAAGAGCTACAATAGACATATCAGCCGTCCCGGGAGCAATAAAGAAAGCTAATGAATTCTAATTATGGGGCGTGAGCAACATTAAAAATGGCGGAGAGGGGGGGATTCGAACCCCCGAAGGGCTTGCACCCTTGCCGGTTTTCAAGACCGGTGCATTCAACCGCTCTGCCACCTCTCCATAATGGGCCTGCATTGACTGGCCGCATATGGGCTTCTCTTAGCTCTCCATTCGTGCGCCGTCCAGCCCCAAGTGGGGCTTGCTTTCCAGCCCGAGTTTGGCTTTAGTGTGCGCAAAAATGCGATGAACAAATTATGGGAGAACCGCTTTGCTAATTGACATCATCAATACCCTGACCTCGGTCGCCATTTTCATTGCCATCATCAAGGCCTATCTGGTGGTCAACAAGATGTGGCGCAGGAAGGCCATCGAGGAAGTGGCGGACTCACTTTCGGTGACCGCCAAGCTGATGAGCTTTTTCATTCTGTCGGTCTATCTGGCCCGGGCAATTTTCATAACCGGAGACTGGATTATTGCGCTCGATCTTGTGCTCGCACTGTCACTAACCGCCTTTTTCATGCTCGTGGGCATCAAATTCTGGGTGCCGGGCAAGCGCAAGGGAATATGGCAGGCAACATTGCGCGCGGTCCGCAGTGAAGAGAAGGAGCTGGATAATCTGATCCGTGGCACGAAACCACCCAAGGAGGCCGAACTCATTGCGCGCATTCTCTATCGTGTAGCAGCGCTGGACCAGAATGTGGCGGCAGAGGAAAAGAAAATCCTCGCTCTGGTGACCACCAGCTGGGGCGTGGATATGGCGGCGCTGGAAAGGAACGAGCAGGCTGCAGGGAATATGGACCTGGAAGCCCTGGCTGGGCTGGTCAGTGAATATCTGGCCCATGAGCCCCATGCAAGCCAGGCCAAACAGGCACTGGACCTCATACAGAGGCTGGTGGTGGCGGACAAGAATTTGGGCGACGAGGAGGAGTTGGCCCTGTCCGAGCTGGCGGCCATGATCCATGGCCATATCGAGAATGTGGATGCGGAGTTTGAGAAATATGCCGCCTGTCTCATACCCCAGTCCGAAGGAGAGTTTGACAAGATCAAGGGTATATTGGGGCATGGTGCCGATGAGGAGATTGCCGGTGGCCGGGCTTTTGTGATCGGGCGCTATTATTCCCGCGCGTTCTCCGAAGCGGTTTGTAGCCAGTATCGGGGCAGGGGCCTGATGGCGGTTACAATTGGGGCCTGAACACCTGCCTTCACCCCATATCAAAACGCTGAAGGTTCCCCATAAAATGGCCATAGTTAAGCTCTGAAATGCCGCTCGCAGGTCACGCTGAGGCAAAAGAAAATACCCGACCGGCTCAGGAAGCCCAAGAAGATGCCAGAAGATGTAAGAAGATCATTGAACCCGAAGCCCCAAATGGGGTATGACAGCAGCAACCACAAGATCATGTGGGATAATGAGGATTAACAGGCTCATGTGGTATAGCGTTCGTGCAAAATTCGCGCTTGTCCCGATCTTGCTGACTTTTCTGGTGCCGCTGGCGCCCCTGGCCACCCGCGCCCAAAGCGATGACCCGGCTGCTGGCCCGCCACTAAATCCCGTGCCCTTTGCCGAGTGGCTGGTGGAGTTGCGGGTGGAAGCCCTGGCCGATGGCATCCCGGAAGCGCTGTTTGATGCCGTATTTGATGGCATTGAGCCCAATATGCGGGTGATAGAGCTCGATAACCGTCAGCCCGAATTTACCATCACATACGGCCAATATATCACCGGGCGCGTGACCGAGACCCGCATCGAGCGTGGACTGGCCGCTATGATCCTCAATAATGACAGCTTGCGGGCCGTTGCCGCCTCATATGGGGTGCAGGGCCGCTTTATCGCCGCTATTTGGGGCATGGAGACCAATTATGGCACCATAACCGGCAATATGAGCGTTATTCGCTCGCTGGCGACTCTTGCCTGGGATCCGCGCAGAAGTTCCTTTTTTCGCAAAGAGTTACTGGCTGCTCTTAAGATACTGGATGAAGGACATATAGCCCCCGAAGCCATGATCGGTTCCTGGGCCGGGGCCATGGGGCAGAGCCAGTTCATGCCCTCGAGCTTTTTTGGCTATGCACAAGACTTTGATGGCGATGGCCGACGCGATATCTGGGGCAATGTGGGCGATGTTTTTGCCTCGATCGCCAATTATCTGAAACGCGCGGGCTGGCGGGATGATATGACTTGGGGCCGACAGGTGATCTTGCCGGACAACTTTATCGAATTTGAAGACAACTTGGCTGAGAATGGCCAGAATCCAGGCTGCAGTCGGGCCATGCGCCAGCATAGCAAATTGCTCAGCCTCCGTGAATGGCAGGAATTGGGGGTGAGGCGACTGAATGGTGGCGATCTGCCCAGCCGCGATTTTCAGGCCAGTCTGGTGCGTCCCTCAGGCAGCACTGGCCCGGCCTATCTGGTCTATGCCAATTACCGGGCTATCCTGCGCTATAATTGCTCGAATTTTTATGCCCTCGCGGTGGGCCAACTGGCCGATACACTTCGGAGCGGTGAATAATGGCAGGTCACCATAAAAACCCCTTCCAGCGGCTGATTGCGCCCCTGTTGGTGCTGACCTTGCTGGCGGGCTGCAGCACCGTGGCAAGCGTTTTCAAGAGCGACGCCACCAAAGCCCCGGCCCCCGTTCGCGGTGAAGTGGCCAAAGTCGGGCAGCCCTATAAAATTGGCGGCAACTGGTATTACCCGGCCTATGACCCGGACTATGACCAGGTTGGTCTGGCAAGCTGGTATGGCAAACAGTTTCACGGCAAAAAGACCGCCAATGGCGAGCGCTTTGACATGAACAAACTGACCGCAGCCCATAAAACCCTGCCGCTACCGAGCTATGTGAAGGTGACAAATCCCGCCAACGGCCCACCCCTGGTATTGCG
>JACZYI010000201.1 GCA_022571175.1 Pseudomonadota bacterium | reverse complement strand
ACACCGGAAGCCAAAACGGAGGCCAAAACCCCGGCTGCTAAAACCGGGACCAAGACACCTCCCGTCCCCAAGCCATCTCCCAAAAGCAAGTCTGGCCCGAAACGCCAGACCCGGAAAAAACCGGCCATCGCTGCTGAGCCGGGAAAATCTGCCAATAAACCCAGGGTGACGGCGAAAAAATCTGTCCCGGTAACGAGCTCTGCACGAAAGGTTGCCGGGACAAAAAAGAATGAAGCCAAGGTAAAGGCAATGGGCCCAAAAAAGACTGTGGCAAAGTCTGCAATGAAGTCCAAACCGGACAAAAAAGCCGAGACCAAGACGGTCCCTGCGCCTAAACCCGCCCCCGAACCCGCCAAGAAAAAAGGACCAAAGAAATCCGGCTGGTGGCAAAGGTCTGGTTAAGTTGGCAAAGCTGGCCCCATCGCCTTACCATTGCCACAAGTGATTGTTAGTTGACCAGTACCGCCAACTGAATTTAGCATGATTATATGAAAAAATTCTCACATTCTCTCTCACGACTAATGCTGTTTACAGTGGCTCTCTGGTGGGGGCTGTTCTCGGGCGGCGCAATTTCGGCACATGCCCAGGGCATTAATATTCTGAGAGACGCGGAGACCGAATGGTTCCTGAACATGATAATGGAACCCATTTTTATCGCCGCCGGGCTGAGCCCCGAAGCAGTTACGCTTTATCTGGTGGGCGACGATGAACTCAATGCCTTTGTCGCCATGGGCCAGAATATTTTTATCAACACTGGCACCATCATGAAATCCGACGATGTGGATGAGGTTCTGGGCGTCATGGCGCATGAAACCGGCCATATCACCGGGGGCCATGATGCCCGACCGGGTGATGCTGCCGAGGGTGCCACCGCCATGTCCCTGATAACCATGTTGCTGGGAGCGGCAGCGCTCGCTGCTGGGGCCGGAGACGCGGGCATGGCCCTGCTGATGGGCGGGCAAAGCATGAGCCAGCGTATTTTTCTCAGAAACCGGCGGGTTTGGGAATCGGCAGCCGATCAGGCCGCCATAACACTTCTGGAGGCCACCGAGACATCAGGCAAGGGTCTGGTGCGCTTTTTTGACCGCATCCGGGACCAATCCCTGCTCACAATCAGACTTCAAGACCCCTATGTGCGAACTCACCCCTTGACCAGTGAACGTATTGCACGACTTGAAGGCAGACTTACCACTTCGATTTATTACGACAAACCGCCAGATCCATATAAACAATATTGGTATGAGCGCATCAAAGCCAAGCTTGTGGGCTTCACCCAGCCTGCCTATGTGACCCTGCGAACATATCCTGAAAGCGATCAAAGCATGATTGCCCGCTATGCCAGAATCTATGCCTATAACAAAGACCTGCAATATGAGCGAGCCATATCGGAAGCCAAGCGGCTGGCGGCTGATTTTCCCGATGACCCCTATTTTGCCGAGATAACCGGCCAGATGTTATTGGAAAATGGCCATGTGAGTGAAGCCCTTCCTTATTACCGGACTGCGGTTGAACTGAAGCCCACCGAGCCGCTTATTATGACTTATCTGGGCCATGCTCTGGTGGCGTCCGAGGATCCTGCGCTCGACGATGAGGCCATAGAGGTTCTCGAGCGGGTTGTTTTCCTGGAGCCCAAGGATGGTTTTGCCTGGCGCAATCTGGCCGTTGTCTACGCGCGGAATGATCGTGCCGCCGAGACCAATCTCGCCATGGCTGAACTTTTTGCACTGCAGGGCCAGGTTAGGGATTCCGGGCGCCAGGCGCGCATAGCCATGGATGGCCTGCCCAAAGGCTCACCCAAATGGATCAGAGCTCAGGATTTGACGATCTATGCCCAGGCAGAAATGGAAGAGCGCGGCCTTGAAGAAGGCCAGCGACCGCGCCGCCGTTAAAGATCTGCAACTTGCCTCGGGAAATCAGGATTAAAAACTTTTTTCATAAGCTCGTTTGTCTTTTCTCACTGGCGTTTTTGCTCGGCCTCTCCGCTTACGCCCAGGAGACGGGCATGGCTCAGGAGTCCGATTTTACCACAGCCGAGGAACAGGCCATCCAGGCGCTGGTCCGGGAGTATATTTTAAGCCACCCAGAAATTATTCCTGAAGCCATCGCCATTCTCCAGCAACGCGAAGAGCTTGCCCGGCGCATAGCACTTGATGAAGCGATTGTTACCAATCGGCAGCGTATTGAATATGATGGTCTCTCGATCGTGGTCGGCGACCCTTCGAGTGCCCTCACCTTCGTGGAATATTATGATTATCGCTGCCCCTTTTGTTATGAAAATCATCCTGCGATCCAGCGCCTGGTTTCAGAAAACCCGGATGTGCGATTTGTGTTCAAGCAATTTCCGGTCAAGGATATCCCGGGCGAATATCCGGTCTCTCTGCTGGCGGCAAAAATGGCTATGGCCGCTGAAATGCAAGGCAAGTTCCTGACCTTTCATGACACAGCTTTTATCGCTGAGCGTCCGCTACGGGAAAGCGACCTGCTGGCAATTGCTGAAATGGCCGGTATCGATATGGGCCGATTATTAGCGGATATGGATGACCCGCGCATCATCGAATCCATTCGCGAAAACCTGATTATGGCCCGCAATGTAGGCATAACCGGCACGCCCACCTTTATCATCGGCGGGCAGATTTACGAGGGCCTGCAGAGCTACCAGACGTTGCAACAGGCCCTGGATGAAGCCTGGTCACGCACGCGGACTACTGCAGAGGCGAAAGTGACCGGCCAGGAATAGCGCCTCTCCAGCCTTTGTCGTCCAATATGTGTAGGATTGGGTAATCCTACTTTTTGGCAGCCAAGCCGATTAATAATGCGAGAGCCGCCAAGCTCAGTAGCGCGAGCGCAACATGCCCGGTTTTTGAAGGCCTTTGGTCATGCACAATTATACCCTGAGTTTCTAATGCCAACCTGGCTCCGTCAGCTTTCGCTAAAATCTTCCCCGGCGTTGTAGAAAGTGCCTGCGATGCGGTAGTTAATTGTTCGATTGTAAACGCACTATCTCCACGTTCAATCTTAGATAATGTTGGCTGGCTAACATTCATTCGTTGGGCAAGCACACCTTGATCCAAATGGCATTGTCTACGACGATTAGCTACAATTTGCCCGACAATAGTGGAATATGTAGTTTCAGGTTGCAAATTCATAAAACTCCAGCTCCCTAAATATTCATATAACGAATATACTTGATTTTCGATTATATTATTCCTACTAATATGGAATGCAACTTATTTTCCATCCTGGGTCTATAATTTTTGTCCAAATTGGACCTGTCCGTCATGTTGGTATTGTGACAGAGCGTGTGTTTGGCAGTGAACAATGCGTAATTTCGAATTCACACCGCAAGGGATTCGCTGCGGAAGAACCATTATCTGTTTTTTCAGGAGGACGCCAAATACAAATCCAGCAACATCCTACAGTAAATTTTCGGGACGTTGTTGCGAATGCTCGTAGAATGCTTGGGCGTCCTTGGTCTCTATTAGATAATTGCGAACATTTTATTTCGCGAGCGTTCGGAGATAAACCCAATAGCAAGCAACTGAAA
>JACZYI010000200.1 GCA_022571175.1 Pseudomonadota bacterium | reverse complement strand
GTTTGGAGAAATGGTCAGCCACCAGGCCTTCGGCTCGGTGATTATAAAAACTCGTGCCATCAAAAGAGAGAATGCCTGCGGCTTCCTGACCCCGATGCTGGAGGGCGTGCAGGCCAAGCACCGTATGCGCGGTGGCATCCACGGTGCCATAAATGCCGAAGATTCCGCATTCCTCATGCAATTTGTCGCTGTCAAAGGGGTGTTGGCTAGTAAAAGGGTGTTTGAAAGTTTCTGTCTCTGGCCGCTTGGTCATGGTCGATCAAGTCCCTGGCTTCCAAAAGCTGGCGTAGTCATAAAGTGTAAACGGGTCACATTCCAGTAAAAACTTCTGGCAGCTAGTTTCCGCCGTCTTCTTCCTCGTCGTCCCTTGTCAAATCATCAATGGTATCATCAAGCATCTCACGGGCAGCTTGCAAAAAGCCGTCATCTTCTGTGCCTTGCAGAAAATCCACCGGCGGCGGCATATTTTCCTTCATGGTTTCCAGCAAGGATTTGGTCTCCTCTTCCTCCTGGCTGCGCTCCAGCAGATTGGGCACCACAATCGCCATCATCTTGGCAGAATAGGCCACAAAGGGTTTTAGCTGGGCATCGCCGGTCCAGGCCTCCATGCGGTCATCGGTGAGGATAAAATCCAGCACCAGAAAAATGGCAGCGGTGACCAGAACCCCTCTGATAATACCAAAGAGCGCACCGAGCGAGCGATCAAGAAATCCGATCGCACTTGATTTAACCGAGCGCCCGATAAAGCCGGCAAGATATTTGAATAAAAAGAGTGTGAGGAAAAAGAGCGTCACCGCCGTCACCACATCAGAGAGCGCATCGGGGCTGATAAAGCTGCGCCCGAAGTCTGTCACCCCCCAACTCAAACCATAGAGCGTGGCAAATATGGCACCGGCCCAGGCCGCGAGGGTTAATATTTCGGTGGAAAAGCCCCGCGCAAATCCGATTACTGCAGACAGGCCCACAATAACAAGCACCAGTGCATCAAAGGCGGTTATGGCTGAAATGGTGTCCATATTTCCCTGCTTCTCCCTGGTTAGTCTTTTATGTGCGCGCGTTCATACTGTCCAGCAAATCGGACAATTTGTGCATTTCGCTCAATCTCATGCCACTTGATTTTGTCTTTCCCGAGGCTGGCAGAATGGCCGCATCAAAACCGAGCTTCAAGGCCTCCCTGAGCCGCAGATCAGCCCGCGGTACCGGGCGAATGTCACCGGACAGGCTGATCTCGCCAAATACAATGGTCTCCAGCGGCAGGGCTTTATCGGTGGCCGACGAGATAAGTGCCGCCGCCACCGCCAGGTCAGCCGCCGGTTCGCAGATGCGTATACCGCCCGCCACATTCAAATAAATATCGGAGCCACTCAAGCCCAGCCCGAGGCGGGCATCAAGCACTGCCAGCACCATGGCCAGCCGAGCGCTGTCCCAGCCCACAACCGTGCGCCGGGGGTTGGCGGCCATGGAGGGCGCCACCAGTGCCTGAATTTCCACCAACAGCGGGCGCGAACCCTCAATACCTGCAAACACCGCACTGCCGGAAGATTTTTCCGTGCGCGATCCTAAAAATAGTGAGGACGGATTGGCAACTTCCTTGAGGCCATCCCCGGTCATTTCGAAAACGCCAATCTCGTCGGTTGGCCCAAACCGGTTTTTAACCGCACGCAGGATGCGAAACTGCTGTCCGGTATCGCCCTCAAAATAGAGCACCGTGTCCACCATATGTTCGAGCACACGCGGGCCAGCGATCTGTCCGTCCTTGGTCACATGACCCACCAGAAAAAGCACCATGCCAGAGGCTTTGGCGAGCGTAATCAGGGCGTGGGCGCAGGCGCGAACCTGGGCTACGGTGCCGGGCGCGGACTCAAGTCCGGCCGCAAACACCGTCTGGATGGAATCGATTATCACCACCGCAGGCCGCACATCTTCAATGGTGGCAATAATATTCTCGAGCCGGGTTTCCGTGCCTATTTGTAATTCAGTCTCCCCCAGCCCGATCCTCTCGGCGCGCATGGCAATCTGGTCTGCGGCTTCTTCGCCCGACATATAAAGGGTATTGTCGGTGCGGCCCGCCATATCCAGCAACAGGGTGGATTTGCCAATGCCCGGATCACCGCCTACCAGAATGGCCGAGCCCGGCACCAGTCCGCCGCCCAACACTCTGTCCAGTTCGGCAATGCCGGTACTGCTGCGTTTGAGGCGGGCAGACTTATCGCTGATGTTGCTCAAGGTGGCGGGTTTGCCTTTGCGGCGTTTTTTGCCACTTCCGGGCAGCACGGCGATGCGGGTTTCTTCCGAGATCGAGTTCCACCCGGCACAGGCGTCGCATTTGCCCTGCCATTTGGAATAAACGGCACCACAGGACTGACAGACATATTCGGCTTGACTTCGTGCCATTTTGTTCCGTTCTATGATTTGAGTATATCCATCTGGATCGGGCCTTCGGCTTTCCCGTGCACGAACTGATCCACATAAGGATTGCCAGAGTTGTCAATATCGTCCCTCGCACCCTGCCAGATGATTTTACCGCCATGCAGCATGGCTGCACGGTCGGCGATTTTCCTCACCGATGACATATCATGGGTAATGGTGATGGTGGTGGCCCCCAGCTCCTGCACGCATTTCCGTATCAGGTCATTGATCACATCGGCCATGATCGGGTCCAGCCCGGTGGTGGGTTCATCGAAAAATATAATCTCGGGCTCGGCGGCAATGGCGCGGGCCAGCCCCACGCGCTTTTGCATACCGCCGGAGAGTTCCGCCGGATAGAGCTCGGCCACATCAGCCCCCAGGCCCACACTGGCGAGCTTGGTAATGGCAATTTCACGGGCTTGGGCTTTTTCCATATGCTGTCCCTGGATCAGGCCAAAGGCCACATTCTCCCAGACCGGCAGACTGTCAAATAACGCGCTGCCCTGAAACAGCATGCCGAATTTCTTGAGTGTCTGTTTGCGCTCGCCCGGCGACATGGTGACAACATTCTTGCCGTCCACTTCAATGGTGCCAGCCTCGGGCCTCAGCAGCCCCAGGATGCATTTAATCAACACCGACTTGCCCGTGCCCGAGCCACCAATCACCACCACCGATTCGCCCTCGGCCACATCCAGATCAACCCCGTCCAGCACGATTTTATCACCAAAGCTTTTATGGAGCCCCCGGATGGATATTTTGGGATTTCTGCTCATGAGCCAAACACATTCACGGTTATGATCAGGTTGGCCAACAGGATTAAAATAAAGGCGGAGACCACCGCATTGGTGGTGGCCCGACCCACGCCCTGGGCTCCTCCACCGCTGTTATAGCCGTGATAGCTGCCCATCAGCGCGATGATAAATCCAAACACGGCGGCCTTTACCAGGCTGGAGACCACATCGACAACCTCCAGAAATTCTACCGTGGTTTGCAGATAGTTTATCGGGTTGAAACCAAGTTTTTCGGTGGCGACAATAAAGCCGCCGAATATGCCGATGATATTGGCCACAATCACCAGAAAGGGCAGGGTGAGAACCGAGGCGATGATCCTTGGCACCACCAGATATTTGAAAGGATCGGTG
>JACZYI010000199.1 GCA_022571175.1 Pseudomonadota bacterium | reverse complement strand
GGTTTTGCGGTAGCGCACAACGGCAACATTACCAACGCCACCCATTTGCGCCGCCAATTGGTGCGCTCGGGCTCCATCTTCCAGTCCACCTCCGACACCGAGGTTATCATCCACCTGTTGGCCACCAGCACTTTTCGCACCCTGATGGATCGGTTCATTGATGCCCTTAGGAAAGTCGAGGGGGCTTATTCACTGGTGGCGCTCTCGCCCCAGGCCATGATCGGGGTCAAAGACCCGCTCGGTGTGCGCCCATTGGTGCTGGGCAAGCTTGATAATGCTCATATTCTTGCTTCCGAGACCTGCGCCCTTGATATTATTGGCGCTGAATATGTGCGTGAAATAGAGCCCGGTGAAATTGTTATCATCACCGATGATGGGGTGAAAAGCCTCAAGCCTTTCGCGCCCCAACCCGCGCGACCATGCCTGTTCGAGCATGTGTATTTCTCGCGACCAGATTCCCTAGTTAATGACATGAATGTTTATCAGGTGCGAAAACGCATCGGGGCTGAACTGGCACGAGAAAACGGGGTTGAGGCTGATCTGGTGGTGCCCGTGCCCGATTCCGGCACGCCGGCTGCCATTGGCTATGCCCAGGAGTCCGGCATTCCCTTTGAGCTGGGCATTATCCGTAATCATTATGTGGGGCGTACCTTCATTGAGCCTGCTGACCATATCCGCCATTTTGGCGTGAAACTGAAACATAACGCCAATCGGGGGGAGATCAAAGGCAAGCGGGTGGTGCTGGTGGATGATTCGATTGTACGCGGAACCACTTCGGTGAAAATTGTGGATATGGTGCGCAACGCTGGTGCCAAGGAAGTCCATATGCGGGTGGCCAGCCCGCCCACGGCCCATAGTTGCTTTTATGGGGTGGATACTCCGGACCGGGACAAATTGCTGGCCGCCAATATGACGCTGGAGGAAATGGCCAAACATATCAAGGTGGACAGCCTGGCTTTTCTTTCCATCGATGGGCTTTATCGGGCAGTCAATCATAAAGACGGTCGCAATAACGAACAGCCCCAATATTGCGACGCCTGTTTCACCGGGGAATATCCCACCCACCTGACCGATCAGGATGATCAGGAACATCACGATCAGCTCTCACTCATTGCCTTCAAACACATGGGCTGAAGCCTCATGACCTCGAACCAGAGACTTGATGGCTGCATCGCCCTCATCACCGGTGCCTCGCGTGGCATTGGCCGCACACTGGCGTTGGCGCTGGCGCGTGAGGGGGCAGAGATTATCGCCCTCGCCCGCACTGTGGGAGCGCTTGAAGAACTGGATGACGAAATTGCGGCACTCGGTTCCAAAGCCACCCTGGTGCCGCTGGATATTCGGGATTTTGATGCCATTGATCGCCTGGGGGCTGACATTGCCAAGCGGTGGAAGCGGCTGGATATATTGATCGGAAATGCCGGTGTTTTAGGCCCGGTCTCACCAGTACCCCATATTTCTCCGGAAAACTGGCAGGAAGTGATTGATGTAAACCTGACAGCCAACTATCGGCTAATCCGGTCAATGGACCCGCTGCTTCGGGCCAGCGACGCCGGGCGGGCAGTTTTTATCTCCTCGGGGGTCGCTAAAAATGCCCGGCCTTTTTTTGGCGGCTATGCCACCTCAAAGGCGGCACTTGCCATGCTGGTCCGGACCTATGCGCTGGAATGCGAAAAAACCAAGCTCAAGGTCAATCTTCTCAATCCCGGACCCATGCGCACAAAAATGCGTGCGGCCGCTTTCCCTGGCGAAAAACCGGAAACGGTCCCTGCCCCGGACGAGTTGGTGCCGCTGTTGCTGAAACTTGTGGACCCGGATCTGCAGGAAACCGGCCAGACCTTCGATTTCAAGAGCTGAACCGAAAACTTGTTCCTAATCAGGATCGGAGGGAAGTGTCACTGTCACGGTTGTGCCTTTGCCCACCGTGCTGGAAATATCAAGTTCACCTCCATGAATCTTCACCAGTGATTTAACAATCGCCAAACCAAGTCCAGAGCCTTCACGGGCCATATGGGGGTCAAGCTCACCGATCACAAAGGGAGAGGTAATTTGATCGAGTCTTTCATTTGGAATTCCCTTGCCGGTATCAGAAATTTTAATGATGTGAAATCCGTTTGCCGCTTGGGCACTAAACTCAATCTTCCCCCCCGAGGGTGTAAACTTGACGGAATTTGACAAAATATTGATCAGAATTTGCTTCAATGCCTGGCGGTCCGCAACTATAAGCGGCAGATCTTCCGATACATCCATCAGGCATTCGATACCTTTCTCATCAGCAATTTTGTGAATGATGGTACAGCACTCGTCAACAATATCTTTGAGTTCCAATTTCTCCTTGGCGAGAACACGTTCACCCGCCTCGATGGTGGAGAGGTCCAGGATATTATTCACCAGGCTCAGGAGATATTGGCTGGAGCTGAGGATGTCTTCTGCATATTCCTGATATTTGGCTGAGCCAAGCTCGCCAAAAACCCGTTGGCACATCATTTCCGAAAAACCCATAATGGCATTCAGGGGTGTGCGCAAATCATGACTCATGGTTGCCATGAAATCAGACTTGGCCTGGTTTGCCTCTTCAGCCCTGCAGAGTGCCTGGTGAAGTTCTTCTTCGGCAATTTTGCGCGCGGTTACATCGCGGGCCACACCGGCGTATCGGATAATTTCTCCCTTGTCATCGCGTATGGGATAAGAGCGAGCCGACAACCAACGAATCTCGCCATTTGGTCTGATAATTCGATATTCTGAAAATTCCCACTTGGAGTCGTCCTTGAGCGCTCGCCCCACTATTTCCTCCTCAACCCGCTCGCGATCCTCAGGGTGGACGAATTGAAGCCATTCAAGAGGATTATCAATCAGGTCTTGGCACGAGCGACCCCAAATTTTTTCGTAAGCGGAACTGACATATAAAACCTCCCGCCAGTCGGGCGTTAAAAGCCAAATGACCTCGTCAATATTGGTGGTAATTTCGTTGAGCAAATCTTGCTGTTGGCGCAGCAGGGTAATTTTTTGCCTGATCTCTTCGTCTTTGGCTATCCGTTCGGAAATATCCAGGAAGGTGAGAACAGATCCTTCCACTTTGCCGTTCTTTATAATGGGATATGACCAATATTCTATCGGGAACGAACTGCCGTCTTTCCGCCAGAAAACTTCATCACTCACATGCGACTTGGCATTTTCCTTGAAGGCCTTGAAGATTTTGCATTCGGTGATGGGATATGGTTCGCCGTTGGGCAGATTTATCCAGCCGTCGAGGCGATGCCGGCAAAGTCGAAGGGCCAACGGTTATCAGAGGTCGTGGACCGGGCCAGCTGCGAACCGCCCGGCGGATTCACAGCGGCCGATCGCGTTGATTGCCGTCCATTCACCTTCGATAACTTCCGCAAGTATCGCACGCAGTTTGAACAAGGCAACGTCACGCTGCTCGACCACCAGGCCGCCTTTCGGCGACTGGTCAACAGCAAGCAGGAATTCGTCACGGCTCTGCAGAGACACACCAACGTCCCGAGCTTGAAGGCCCTGGCGTCCCGCTTCGGCTGCTTCGATGCCAAGAGAACCAACAAG
>JACZYI010000029.1 GCA_022571175.1 Pseudomonadota bacterium | reverse complement strand
GTTTGATGTAAAAGAGTGCTCCCAGTTCATCCCACAGCTCCTGACCACCACCAAAATGAATCCAGGCGGCCATTTCATTGGCGGTCATGCCAAGGGGCACCGCCGCGAAAAAATTGAAGGCAAGTGATTTTCCTTGCCAGTAATAATCGGCGCCATGATACAAGTCCGCCCCGCCACTGGAGACCGCATCAAAGGCACTCAAGGCGGGCACCAGTTCCCCCGCTGCATAGACCCGAATATCGAGTGTGCCCTCACTGGCGATCCGGATGCGATCGGCCAGCCTCTCCGCCGAGACTCCCATGCCGGGAAAGTTTTTGGGCCAGGTGGTGACCATTTTCAGCACGCGCTGTGGCCTGGTGGTGCAGGGGGTGCTTTCATCCCCGGCGCTGGTCCCGGCATCCTGACCACCACAGCCAGTCACCAAAGTGGCGGCGCCCAGAGCAGCAGATGATTTTAAAAAACTCCGTCGACTTTTATTCCGTGATTTTTTTACCATTCGCTGCCTTCCCCAAAAGACTATATATTAAGCTCTGGCCGCACAGGCCACGATTAACTTATCAAACTATAGAATGGCCTTTCAGGGTAGCAAGCAAATTGAACGTGATGCCCAATTCAGCTCGTAAAAAGTTTCCAGCCCCTTGAGCCCAATCGTTCCTGAGGCTGAAAACGGGCTTTGTAGCTCATTTTGGAGCTGCCTTGGACCCAATATCCCAGATAGACATAACGAAGCCCGGTCTTGCGGGTTCTTAGAATATGATCAAGAATCATGAAGGTGCCAAGGCTGTCACGCTTATTCTCAGGATCAAAAAAGCTGTATACCATGGAAAGCCCGTCCGAAAGGATGTCGGTAAAGGCGGTTGCCACCAGTTTGCCTGGCATGAGCAAATCATCGTCCTCAGGCGACTCGCGATATTCGATCAACGAGGATGCCACCGGTGAAGATTCCACCATCTCTGCATATTCAAACTCGTCCATATTGGCCATTCCGCCTCGTTCGTGGCGGGATTCCAGATAGGCCTTCAGAATTTGATATTGATCGTCAGTAGCGTAGGCATCGCAAGGGATGACTTTAAGGTCTTTGTTTTTTTGCCAGCAGCGCCGCATGGAACGGGTCATCTTGAAGTCCTGCGCCAAAACCCGAACCGAGATACAGGCTGAGCAGCCCTCGCATGCAGGGCGATAGGCCACAGACTGGGATCGCCTGAAACCAACCCGACCCAGGGCCTCATTCAATTCAGAGGCATCGGCACCGGCAAGATCGGTAAAGACCTTTCGTTCCTCCCGACCTTCCATATAGGGACAGGGGGTTGGTGCGGTTACAAAGAACTTCGGGAATTGATAGGATTGGTCGGTCACATGTGGCTCGCTTTCATGACTGTTATAATAATCCATAATACCAGGGCGCGAAGGCTGTGAATACTGCCCATAAAATAAAAATCAGTGGCACGCCCAATTTCAGAAAATCGGAAAATCGGTAATGTCCCGGACCCATGACTAGCAGATTTGTCTGGTATCCCATAGGTGTGGCGAAGGAGCAGTTGGCTGCAAAAATTACCGTGACAACAAAAATGATTGGATCCACCTCCAGGCTCTCGGCAATCGAGATTGCAATAGGCGTGAACAGAACGGCGGTGGCGTTGTTGCTCAGGATATTGGTCATGAACGCCACCAGAAGGAAAAAGGCGGAAAGCACTACCGGTGCTGAGCTTCCTTCGAATAACGACAGCATATGGTGGGCGATGTAATTGGCACCCCCGGTTGCATTCAGGGCAGCACCCATGGCCAGGGCAGAAGCAATCAGAAGAACAATGCGCCGGTCAATGGCCCGGGCCGCCTGACGGATAGTGATGCAGCCTGCAGCCAACATGGCACCGGCACCTAAAATCGCCGTAATCGTGATAGGCACTATCCCGGTCGCAGCCAGCGCGATCACAACCCCAAACATCATCAGGGCTCGCCGGGCATGCCCCTTGAACGGCAAGTCTGCAGCAGACCATTCCAGCAAAATGACATCATGATGGTTTCTCAAACCCTGAATATGGTCGCGATGTCCCAGGATCAGCAAGACATCCCCGGCCTCGAGACGGATGCGGTTGATGGAGGCTCGTAGCATACGTTTGCGGCGCTGGATGCCGAGCACAACACACTCGGTCATTCCGTGAAAACCGATCTCTGGCAGGGTTCGCCCCCCAAAGGCCGAAGCCGGGGCCACAACCGATTCTGCCAACATCTGTTCGCCCTGAAAAACACCGATATTACCGATTTCAGATTCCATATGGTCTTGAACAAAGCCCTTGAAGATGTCCGGCAATTCTTTAAGGAGTTTGGTCAGCACATCCCGTGTGGCAGCGACAATCAGAATATCGCCAGCAACCAGAACCAATTCATCAAAGGGCGGCAGCAACTCATCTCGCCCCCTCATCACCATGCTCACCGTCAAACCTTCCAGGCCAGGAATAAGGCCTGATATGGCTTTAATTCCCTCGAATCTAGAGCCCTCGGTTATCTGGATCTGGACTATAAACTGTTTGCCGCCAGTCCCCACCACTTTGCCCGCCAGGCTGGCCCGGTCGTGCAGGAATATGGGCGCAAAAAAGATCAGATAGACAAACCCCACCGCCGCCAGAACCAGGCCCGGAATGGTCAGTTCAAAAAAGGACAGTCCATGTCCGGTGATCGATTCCATGGCACCGGACACCAGCAGATTTGTGCTGGAGCCAATGAGCGTCAGATTGCCACCCAGAATGGCAGCAAAACTCAAGGGCATCAGCAAATAACTCACCGTATGCTTCATTCGAACCGCAAGCACACTGACAATAGGAATAAAAATTACCACCACCGGCGTATTATTCATGATGGCGCTCAATATCAGAACGATGATAAGCGATAAAAAGGTCACCGTACGCGGATTATAGTTGCCGCGATCCACCAGAAAATCCGCCACCTCATCGAGGGCGCCAGTGTGGATAAGGGCCTGCCCAATGACCAGCAGGGAGATAATGGCAATCAGCGCTGGCTCGGCAAAGCCCTGCAATATAGTGCGTGTTGAGAGTAAGATCTCGCCGTCCGGTCCCTGAAGCGGCCAGAACTGGAACAGCATTAAAAAGGCGATAATCACACCCAGAGAGGTCAGTTCCATGGGTACTCGGTCTGCAATGTAAAAACCAATTGCTACCAGAATGATGGCGAAACTCGCCCACATCTGGAAACTTGGATCAATCGCAAGCATCATGCCCCGAACCTCGAATATGGTTTATGCCCGAGCAAAAACTATACTCAAGCGCAACGGTTGCTGGAAGTGCAGGCGCAAGATTCTCGCTTAATTATTGTCGAAGCTGGGTGAGAACACCGGTGCTTCCCGCAGCACAATAATAGTGATGCGGCGGTTTTCAGGCCGCCCCGGATCATCGGGAAACATGGGGTCAGTCGAGGCTTTGCCCACCACCTCCGAGAATCGATCGGGCGTGATACCGGCATCGCTCAACACCCGGCGGGCGGCATTGGCGCGATCGGAGGAAAGTTCCCAGTTTGAATAGGCACTGTCGCGGGCAAAGGGCAATCCGTCGGTATGGCCCACAATCGACACGCGGTTGGGCAGTGATTCGATCACGGTTCCAATTTCCAGAATCAAATTTCTGGCATAGCCATAAAGATCAGCAGTGCCGGTGCGGAACATGGGCCTGCGGTCGCGATCAAAAATCTGAATTCGCATGCCATCCTGGGTTTGCTCAAGCATCAACTGGTCGCCATGCGGGGCCAGGGCCGGGATGCTCTGCATCACCTGGCTGATTTGTTCAGCGGCAGCGTCCAGAGCCGGGTCGGCATAGGAGGCAAGCGTGGTGAGATAGGTGCCTCTATCACCCTCGGAGTCCGAGTCTCCCGACCCGCTTGTCTGGTCGATGGTATCCTCCTGGGTTGAAGGAGGGGAGGCCGGAATTTGCACCACTGAAGTTGCTGAAGACTGGTTGCCGTCCGAGACTGCCGGTGTGGTGCCGCCGAGGATGCGGCCAGATCCCGAAGCCGTAGACAGGCTGGCGGTGGTGGGTGTGAAATAATTGGCGAGCCCTTCAAGCGTCTCCTGGTCGGACACGTTCAAAAGCCAGAGCAGCATGAAAAAAGCCATCATGGCGGTGGTAAAATCCGCATAGGCCACCTTCCAGGCACCACCATGGTGCCCGCCGGCGATCACTTTTTTGACCTTTTTGATGACAATGGGTCGTACGTTTTCGTCTTTAGCCAAGCTAAGGCTCCCATTAAGGGTTCATGATCTAATCCCATGCAGTTTGGCCTCCCATAGTTAAATTTCGTTTAAGGCTGTAACTCTCATCTCGGCAGGCTATTCTGATGCCATCAGGCAGGAGCCAAAGAGGCTGGATGTTTTTCAAGGACATGAGGGAAATATGGGAATAAATGTTTCATTTTTGGGCCTGGGCACCATGGGCGCTCCCATGGCGGGTCATCTGGCCAGGGCTGGTCATCAGGTCACAGTCTACAATCGCACGGTCGAGAAGGCTGATAAATGGCTGACCGGGCACAGAACGGCGGGAGAGGGCGGTCATTCATTGGCCAGCACTCCCGTGGCAGCCGCAAAGGGCGCAGAAATTGTCTTTCTGTGCCTGGGCAACGATGATGATGTGCGTGCGGTGGTGATGGGGCCGAATGGCGTGCTGGCCGGCATGGATAAAGGCGCCATATTGGTGGACCATACCACCACCTCGGCCATGCTGGCCCGCGAACTGGCAGAGGAGGCGGGGGATCATGATTTGGGCTTTGTGGATGCCCCGCTCTCGGGCGGCGAAGCGGGTGCACAAGCGGGCCAGTTGACGGTCATGTGCGGGGGCGAGCAGGCCCATTTTGATGTGGCCGAGCCTGTTATTCAGTCATACGCCAAAATGGTCAAGCTGTTGGGGCCAGCGGGCGCGGGACAGACCTGCAAGATGGTCAACCAGATTTGCCTTGCGGGTACCATTCAGGGTCTGGCCGAAGCGCTCACCTTTGCGCTTGCTGCCGGGCTCGATGCCGATGATGTGCTGGAGACATTATCGAAGGGTGCGGCGCAGTCCTGGCAGATGGATAACCGCTGGCAAACCATGGCCAAAGGCGAATTTGATTTCGGTTTTGCCGTTGACTGGATGCGCAAGGACTTGGGATTTGTGCTTGAGGAAGCCAAACGTCTCGGGCTTGAGTTGCCGGTGGCAAGCATGGTGGATGGCTTTTATGAAGATGTGCAGGATATGGGAGGCGCTCGCAACGACACCTCAAGCCTAATTCGGCGCTTCAGGGGGTAGTCACCCCCAAACTTCCTCCGCCAGGCGCATAAACTTCAGCTATTCGTCACTTGTTTCATCAGAGGAATCGTCGCTGATTTCAGGCGTTGATTCGGTCATTGGTTCAAACGGCGTTCGTTCCGTTTCCATGCCGGTGGCAATTTTGAACACATAGGAGAGCGCGAAAGCGGCAGCAGTAGCCTGAAAAACAGTGAGCAAACTCTCCATTGCACTGCCCAGAAGAAATCCAAATAGTGAGGATGCTTCCGTCAAGGGAGCCGTTCCGGTAAATGCGCCCCAGATAGCATTAGCCAGGCTAAAACCAAGTATAATCAATACCGTGGCCCAAAAATAGAACAATTTATGGCCCATGAAATATTTGTTGGATTCCGCGAATGACATAACACCGCCCACCGCAGCAGCCGGCAAAATCAAAGACCAGCGAATGGCATAAAACAAAAAGACCCAAGCGGCTATCAAGCCTACGAAACCTATGGCATTGGAAAAAATCATGACAATTAAAGCAATGAACAGGGGGCCAAACATGACCACAATCAGAAGAAGTGCTTTCCTCACATAAGCCCAATAATAGCCTGACTGGATAGTAGAAACTATATCGCGTGGCATGGTTTCATCCAGAAGATAATGGCGGTGCGTGCGCACGGCAACAATCACCATGACAAGGATGGAAATAATCAAATAAATGAGCAGCCCGAAAACTGTTCCTGTAGTGACACCGGCAGAGATTGGGTCTATGACCGGGATTCCCAGCAGCCAAATAAAAATGAAGGACAAGCCAAAATAAATGACCGCGATCGGTAGCACGATGGTCTTGATTACATCGGCCCGGAATGTCTGTTTTATGGCGAAGGAAAAAATCTCGCCCACGGATGCTTTTGCCATTCTGCTCCCCCCGATTTATGACCACAGGTCATTAAAGGTGAGATGACCTTGAAATGCAAGTCGGGAGCAGGGCAGGCAAGTCTTGACAGTTGCCCCCAAATCGCCTAAATCCGCCGCTCAAATTGATAACAGCGAAGGGTTGGGGCATGACCTCCCAACCGCATGGACAGCCGGGGCTCGCAAGTCCACGTCCATGGCGCAAAAAGGAGCGATTCGAGATGACAAAACGCATTCGTGCAAAACACAAGCTTGATCGCCGTCTGGGCGAAAATATCTGGGGCCGTGCCAGAAGCCCTGTGAACCTCCGTGATTATGGCCCCGGCCAACACGGCCAGCGCCGTCGCGGTAAAATTTCCGACTATGGTCTGCAGCTTCGCGCCAAGCAGAAGCTCAAGGGCTATTACAACAATCTGAACGAAAAACAGTTCCGCAGCCTTTACAAGGAAGCCATGAGGAAAAAGGGCGATACCGGCGAGGTTTTGATTGGCCTTTTGGAATCGCGGCTGGATGCTGTTGTCTACCGGGCAAAATTTGTGCCCACGGTTTTTGGTGCCCGTCAGTTGGTGAACCATGGCCATGTTCTGGTGAACGGCAAGCGCTGTAACATCGGCTCCCGGCGTCTGGTACCCGGCGATATGATTGAACTGCGCGAAAAGGCGCGGGATATTCCCATGGTGATTGAGGCGGCGAGCAGTCCCGAGCGTGACATTCCGGACTATATAAGCCGCGAGGGCTACAAGGCCACCTATGTGCGGGTACCCGCCTTTGAAGATGTGCCTTATCCGGTGCGCATGGAGCCCAATCTGGTGATCGAGCATTATTCGCGATAGCGGTTTTGCCAGCAATAATCTAAAAAGAGGCTCGCTGATATGGCGGGCCTTTTTTCGTTTGGGGATAGCATGGTTGAACAGATGACCATAAGGCGGGCGAAAAATGCCGAGCATAAGGCCTTGATGAGTCTGATGCTGCGCGCCATGCGGCATGGGGGCAGCAAAAGCTATAGCCCGGAACTGCTGGCAGCCTGGTTAGTTCCGGGGAATGAGGTTTTTGAATTTTATCTGGCACGGAATTTATTTGTAGCGGAGAGACAAGGAAAAATCACAGGTTTTGGCGGCTGGAGGCCGGAGATAAAGAAAAAAAATCAGGCGCGGCTGGCCTCGATCTATGTGGAGCCGGGCGAGGAGGGCAAGGGCATTGGCGGCAAAATCCTGGAGATACTGATTGAGGATATGCTTGAAGCCGGATTTGTGCTGGCCAGGCTTTATGCCATGCTGAACGCCCATCCCTTTTATCTAGCCCATGGCTTTGTGGATGTTGAACACACGGAGATACCGGTGGCCAAGGGTGTGAAGGCGCCAGTGGTCATAATGACAAAACTGCTATAGATTCCGTAGCCAGGCATGAGCAAAGAGGTCTCGTCGATGGAACATGACCGCCAAAATCACTGGCAGCAGGTCTATGGGGAAAAAGCCGAAGATGCTGTGAGCTGGTATCAGTTGGAGCCATCGCTCTCCCTGCATCTGATCGGGAAAGCAGCGCTTGCGCCCGATGATCCGGTTATTGATATTGGCGGTGGCGCCTCGGTGCTGGTGGATCATCTGCTGGATGCGGGGCATAAAGATGTGACTGTGCTCGACATTGCCCATACGGGCATGGCCAAAGCGAGGGCGCGGCTTGGCGATAGGGCGGGCGAGGTCAACTGGATCGTCAGCGACATCACCAAGTTTGAACCGAGCCGGAGCTATGCGCTCTGGCATGACCGGGCGGCCTTTCATTTTCTCGGGGAAGTCTCAGATCGGGTTCGCTACCGTGAGGTGCTGGATTTGGCCCTTCGCCCCGCCGGTCACGCCATTATCGCCACCTTTGAGATGGGCGGGCCTGAGATATGTTCGGGCCTGCCGGTGACCAGATACAGCGCTGAAAGTCTGGAGGCAGAGCTTGGGTCGAATTATACCCTGCTTGAGGATCATATGGAGTTGCACCAGACCCCCTGGAACTCCGAGCAGCGCTTTCTCTACACTTTGTTCCGCAAGCGGGCATAAATATATGGCTGAGCTTTCCATCAGGCTGGCGAAAGATAGCGATGCTGAGGGGCTGGTGGACTTGATAGAAGGCTGTTTCAATGAATATGAGGGCTGCGTGCTCGACCCCGAGGGCATTGATAAACCGCTCTATGCTATCCGGAGCTGGGTCGAGGCTGAAGGCGGCGAGTTCTGGGTGGCAGAAGATGGCAGTCGGATTGTGGGCTCGATTGGCTGGGTGAAGGATGCGGGCGGCATGGAGCTGGTGAAACTCTATGTAAACAAAAAGTGTCGTCGTCAGGGGTTGGCTACCCGGCTCTTGAGACTGGTGGAACAGGCAGCAGAGGAGCGAGGCCTGGAGATCAACTTCTGGTCCGATACGCGGTTCATCGAAGCGCATAATTTCTATACCGTTCATGGCTATGAAAAACTCACCGAGACCCGTCAGTTGAATGATCCCTCCCGGACAACCGAATATCATTTCAAACGGGTTGTGGGGAGAATGGCATGAGCTGGTCTCTGCTGATATTTTTGCAGGGTGCCATTATATCGGCCTGACCTTAGCCGCGCCCATCGGTCCTATTAATGTTCTTTGTATTCAGCGGACGCTTACCCGCGGTGCGCCCTCCGGATTTGCCACTGCCTTCGGCTGTGCCAGCGCTGACGCCACCTATGGCGCAGTGGCCGCTTTCGGGATGACCTTGGTGTCGGATTTTCTGATGCGCGAACAGACCATCTTTCGTCTGATCGGGGCGCACTTTCTCACCTGGCTCGCGCTCAAATCATTGCTCAGAGGTCCGGCCCTTGCACGCCAGACGTCATCGGTGAGTGCGCTGATAAAAGACGTCGTTGGCACCTATGGGCTGACCATTTCAAACCCTCTGACCATCATAATATTCGCGGCACTTTTCGCTGGCCTCGATCCGGTAAATATGAGCGGAAACAATCTGATAGGGTCTGTTCTTCTCACATCAGGTGTGTTTGCAGGCACCTTTGGCTGGATGAGCCTGATGATCGGTTTATCGCTCATTCTGCGGCGCAAACTGGGCGATAAATTTCTCACTTGGGCCAACCGTTTCTCGGTTCTTATCCTGCTCGGCTTCGCGGGCTGGCTCACTTGGAGCGCTCTGGTGGGTTAGGCGCTGGCCACACCCTTTTCGGCGAACAGGTCTTTCAGTTCTCCCGACTGGTACATTTCGGTGACAATATCGCAACCGCCCACAAACTCGCCCTTCACATAAAGCTGGGGAATGGTGGGCCAGTTGGAAAAACTTTTAATACCGTCCCGCAGTTCGGGGTCTGCCAGCACATCGGCCGAGCCGAAGGGAATTTGCAGATGCCTCAGGATATTCACAACTGTCGATGAAAACCCGCATTGGGGCGTATCGGGGTTGCCCTTCATAAACAGCACCACATCATTATTATCAATGGTCTTCTGGATGCCTTCAAAGGCGGGATTGTTATTCATTTTTTCCTCTTTTAACTCTCTGGTGTTGTGGTTGTGAGTGCCAGCGCATGAAGCTCACGCCCCATGCGGCCATCAAGTGCATCATACACTAATTGGTGCTGGCGAACACGGGGCAACTCTCTAAATCCATCCCATATGATGCTGGCCGCATAATGATCGCCGTCCCCGGCCAGGTCCTTTATTTCTATTTGGGCCCCGGGAAGACCCTGTTCAATCAAAAGTTTGATATGGTCTGCTGTCATGGCCATAAAAGATGTCCTGTAATTAAGACTGATACAGTCGTGTTTAGTGCGAACGTCCCGGTTTTGCAAGCCTTTGCCTCAGGATAGCTGGTTCAATATTGCCAGATAATCCTGAACTTCCATGGTCTTCTGATTGGAGGAATTTGAGCCATTTGCCACCGCCATTTCTGCAATGGCCTCGAATTTTGTGGACGGCACTTTCAGCGTTGAGAAAGGCGGAATCTCCAGGGTTCTGATGAGATTTTCAATCGCTCTGATCACACTCCTGGCCGCCACTGCCGGGTCGATGGATGTGCCACCCAAAGTATCCTTGCCCAGCAGGGCCAGTTTCGGGGCCACTACCTCTCCATAATACTGGAGCACTGGCGCCAGCAGGATGGCATTGGTCAGCCCGTGGGGGCAGTCGATGAAGCCGCCCAGGGATTCTGACAGGCAATGAACCGCTCCTACGTCTGAAAGGGTAAAGGCCTGACCGGCCATGGTGCTGGCGGCCATTAATTTTTCCTGGGCCTGCCCGTCATCTTTGGTGGCAGTCACAAGATGGTCGCGTATAATTCGCGAGGCCTGAATGGCCAGTTCATCGGATTGCGGCGTGGCGGGTCGGGCGATCAGGGCTTCAACCGCGTGTGTGAGCGCATCCATCCCGGTCCAGGCGATCAGGTTGGGTGGCAGGGTTGAGAGCGCATCGGCATCCATGATGGCATAATCGGGAAACAACCCGTCACCCTTGATGGTCACTTTGGATTTGGCAACCGGGTCACTCAAAACCGCGACCCGGGATGCTTCCGAGCCCGAGCCACAGGTGGTGGGAATGGCGTAAAGAGGGAGCGGGTCATGCGCGAATTTGCTGTCCCCGATATAATCCAATATTGTACCAGCATTGGTTGCCAGTATTGCAGCGGCTTTCCCGAGGTCGAGCGCGCTGCCGCCACCCACAGCCAGAATTGCGCTGGCGGAAAAGTCCGCGGCCATGCGGCCAGCCTCATTGGCGCTGTCCACCCGGGGATTTGATTCAAAAGCGTCGAATATATCCGTCTCGATACTGCTTTTCAGGAGCGAGGCGATAATGTCCTGAACAAAGTCTCCCCCAACAATGCCGGGGTCCACCACCATCAGGACTTTTGACCAGCCCCTGGCCGCAATCAGAGAGCCCAGCCGGTGACGGGTACCGCGCGCAGAAATAATGGAAGTGGGAAAAACAAACAAAACCTCAACTCCAGTACAAAACCAAAATTACTCAAGTCGAAAATGACCGGAGCAGATTTCGGTCATGCCGTTATTAGAGAATAATCCGTTATTGAGAAGAATGATTATTCAACGATACCCATATAGCGACCAAACCAGCTTGCATGAGCATTGAATATATGATCGAGGGCGAGGTCAACCACCTCACCTACAACCAATCGTTGACCACCGGTGATGCCGATCATTTCTGCACGCACATTTACTGCTTTTGCCGCGCTCAGAAAGGCATCGCTTTCAGAGGCGGGTAGTGCCACCAGATAGCGGGCTTGATCCTCGCCAAAGAGAAAGGCATGGGCGGGAATGTCATCCGGGATATTGTCAACAGTGGCTCCCATCTTGCTTGACAGGCACATTTCACTGAGCGCAATGGCCAGCCCGCCATCGGCAAGATCATGCACTGTATCCAGCGTGCCCGCCTCGATCTGGCTCCGAATAAAGTCGCCATTTTTGCGTTCAGTCGCCAGATCAACCGGTGGGGGCGCACCGTCCTCCCGACCGGTAATTTCTTGCAGGAATATACTGGCACCCAGATGGCCGAGGGTCTCGCCGATGAGAACAAGCGCATCACCTTCGCGTTTGAGCGCCAGAGAAGCCCGACGGGATACATCTTTCAGAATACCTACGCCACCAATGGCGGGGGTGGGGCGAATGGCCTTGCCTTTGGTCTCGTTATAAAAAGAGACATTGCCCGAGACCACAGGATAATCGAGCGCGATGCAAGCCTCTGCCATACCCCGGATGGCCTCGGCAAACTGTCCCATAATTTCAGGTTTTTCCGGATTGCCAAAATTCAGACAGTCGGTAATGGCGAGCGGCGTGCCGCCAACAGCCGTGATGTTGCGCCAGGTTTCGGCCACCGCCTGCTTGCCACCCTCAAAGGGGTCTGCCTCCACATAGCGCGGGGTGCAATCGGTGGTGATGGCTAGCGCTTTTTCCGTGTTATGCACCCGAATAATAGCCGCATCCCCGCCGGGGCTTGCCACTGTATCGCCCATGACAGTCTGGTCATATTGCTGCCAGATCCAATGGCGCGACGAGAGATTAGGCCCGCCTATGAGCGTCATCAACGCTTCCGAGAGATCATGGGGCTGGGGCACATCGCTGGCCTGAAGCTCAGGCTTTTCCGGAGTCTTCACCCAGGGGCGTTCATATTCAGGCGCGTCATTCACCAGGGATGCCACCGGTATGTTGGCGGCCACTTCGCCTTTCCAGATGAGCGTCAGATGTTTGGTATCAGTAATTTTGCCAATGATCGCAAAATCCAGGCCCCATTTGACGAATATCTCACGGGCAATGTCTTCCTTGCCCGGCTGCAAGACCATGAGCATGCGTTCCTGACTCTCGGAGAGCGACATTTCATAGGGCGTCATGTTTTCTTCGCGCTGGGGCACTTTATCGAGGTCAAGCTCAAAACCCACACCGCCCTTGTCGGCCATTTCCACCGAAGATGATGTGAGCCCGGCAGCACCCATATCCTGAATGGCCACAATCGAATCAGAGGCCATCAGTTCGAGACAGGCTTCGATCAGCAGCTTTTCTGTAAAAGGGTCGCCCACCTGAACCGTGGGGCGCTTTGCTTCAGAATCATCGCTAAACTCTGTGGAGGCCATGGTGGCACCGTGGATGCCATCGCGCCCGGTCTTGGAGCCCACATAGACAACCGGGTTGCCCACGCCTGCCGCTGCCGAATAGAAAATGTTGTCTTTCCGTACCAGACCAACGGTCATGGCATTCACCAGAATATTGCCATTGTAACTGGCATCGAAATTGGTCTCGCCGCCTACGGTGGGCACGCCCACGCAGTTGCCATAACCGCCAATGCCCGCCACCACGCCCGAGACCAGATGCCGGGTTTTTTCGTGGGATATATCCCCGAACCGGAGCGCATTCATATTGGCAATCGGCCTGGCTCCCATGGTGAACACATCGCGCAGAATGCCACCCACACCGGTGGCGGCGCCCTGATAGGGCTCGATGAAAGAGGGGTGGTTATGGCTTTCCATCTTGAAAATAACCGCGTCACCATCGCCAATATCAATCACACCGGCATTTTCGCCCGGCCCGCAAATGACCCAGTCGGCCTCGGTGGGCAGCGTTTTCAAATGCACTTTGGATGATTTATAGGAGCAATGCTCGGACCACATGACCGAATAAATACCGAGCTCGGTTATATTGGGCGTGCGGCCAAGGGCTTTGAGGATGCGGCCATATTCTTCTTCATTCAGCCCGTGTTCGGCGACAATTTCGGGTGTAATTTCGGGCTCTTTTACGGTTGTTTCAGTCATGCTTCAGACACTCGCCAGCGCGTTAATCATGGAAGTGAAAAAGCCGATGCCATCACTGCCACCAATCAAATCATCTATATGACGCTCGGGATGGGGCATCATGCCCAGCACATTGCCATCGGAATTTATAATGCCGGCAATATTCCTTTGTGAGCCATTGGGATTGGCCTCATCGGTCACTTTGCCCGTTTCATCCACATAACGGAAGATTACCTGACCGTTACCTTCAAGCGCGCGGATAGTCTCATCATCAGCGAAATAATTGCCATCATGGTGGGCAATGGGAATGCGCAGAACATCGCCCCGGCCATAGGCATTGGTAAAGTGGGTGGCGGTATTCTCCACCCGCAAATGCACATCCTTGCACACAAACTTAAGCCCGGCATTCCGCATCAAGGCACCGGGCAGAAGGCCGGTTTCGGTCAACACCTGAAAGCCGTTGCAAATGCCCACCACCGGCACGCCAGCCAGAGCGCGTTTGACAACTTCGGCCATCACCGGCGAGCCCGCGGCCATGGCGCCAGAGCGCAGATAATCTCCATAGGAAAAGCCGCCGGGAAGTGCGATCAGGTCGACTTTATCGAAATCAGCGTCTCCATGCCACACC
>JACZYI010000198.1 GCA_022571175.1 Pseudomonadota bacterium | reverse complement strand
CACTCCCGCCGCTATACCATCACCGGAGCACCGAGGGTGGCCAATGAGGTGATTGTGATTGGCAATTCTGGCGCTGAATTTGATGCCCGCGGTTATGTGACCGCCTATGATCTGGTCACCGGGGATTTGAAATGGCGCTTCTTCATTGTGCCCGGTCCACCCGATAAACCCCGAGAACATGTGGAAATGGAACTGGCGGCCCAGACCTGGGATCCGAACAGCGCCTGGGAAGTTGGCGGAGGTGGCACCGCTTGGGACAGTATGGTCTATGACCCCGAATTGAATCTCCTCTATATCGGCACCGGCAATTCCGCGCCCTACGCGCAGCCCGTCCGCAGTCCCGGTGGAGGGGACAATCTTTTCCTCTCCTCGATCCTGGCTATCAATCCCGATACCGGGCTTCTGCTTTGGCATTACCAGACCACGCACGGCGATAATTGGGACTTTACCGCCACCCAGAATATGATTTTGGCAGACCTGGAAATCGACGGAGCCCTGCGCAAGGTGATTATGCAGGCACCCAAGAACGGGTTCTTTTATGTGCTTGATCGTGCCACCGGCGAACTATTATCAGCGGACGCTTATGCCCGTGTCACTTGGGCCAGCCATGTGGATATGGAAACGGGCAGGCCGGTGATGACGGAAAATGCCAACTATTTCACCACCCCCAAAGTGCAGTCCCCCACCAATGCCGGTGCCCACGGCTGGCGGCCCATGGCCTACAGCCCCGATACCGGGCTTGTCTATATACCGGCCTGGGAACTGGCCTGGCTGCGAGTAAATTTATATCCGAACCCGGAAGACTATGTAAAAGAAGATCTCTCCATTGGTATGGGAGTACTGAACTTTCCGGCCAATGAGGAGACCATTGATGCCTTCTCCTTCATGCTGCCCTATGACCCGGACTATCTGAAAGAGATTGTGCGAAATTCCGAGGTGCCGCCCGACCGGGAATATCTTCGCGCCTGGGATCCGGTTGCCTCCCGCGTTGTGTGGGAGATTGAGAATACCGGATTTCAGGATGGCGGCGGCATTCTGACAACCGCCGGCGGGCTTGTGTTTCAGGGTAAGGCTACGGGCGAACTGATGATCTATGCAGATGATACCGGCGTGTTGTTGCACTCCCTGGATATTGGCACGGGCATGATGGCCGCGCCCACCACCTATTGGGTTGATGGCGAGCAATATGTGGCGGTGATGGCGGGGCTGGGGGGTGCTGGTTTCTGGGCCTTCCCCGACTATGCAGCCGCTTATACCCGTGGCAATGCGGGGCGTATCCTGGCCTTCAAACTGGGTGGGGGGGAGACCCCGAAACCGCCTTTGCTGGAATTTGATCCCATCCCTGAACCCCCGGTCTATGATGTGAGCCAAGCTCAGATTGAACAAGGCGGAGCGCTCTATGGCAAATACTGCATCTGGTGTCATACCAATACCGGCCATGATTTGCTGCCGGATTTAAGACGCCTGAGCGCAGAAAAATATCAACTGCTCGATGATATTTTGCTCGCAGGATTGCTGCGCCCGAACGGCATGCCGCAGTTTGATGCTGTGCTGGATGCGGATGATGTGGACGCTATTCGTGCCTACATTCTCACCTTTTCCCGCGAGGCCTATGTGGCACAGGAGACAGCTGCTATCGTTCCCGACTGATGGACATAATTTCCTTAGCCCGTATCGTCTTCGGCTTTTTCCCAATTCAGGCAGGTTATTATCCAGTCAATGATCTCGCCGTCAGATGAAAGGGGCAGGCAGACGATGGAATAGCTGATGTGGCCATCCGGGCTTTCTTCCAGTGGCAGAGAAGGACAATAATAAGGTTGCTTATTACTGAGTAGCCAACGGAATCTGACCAGCGCATCCTCCATTCCCCTTACATCTTCCATTTTGAAGCCCATTATATCAAATCGCATTTCATTCACAATTTCCGTGCCCACCAGATGCATGCGAAAAGCAAGCGGATTACGCTCCACATGCAAAAATGTCACGTTTGGAACCAGAGCTTCCATTTCCTCTGGCCTGAAATCAAACCGATCCGGGAACAATCGACCGGCTCTTTTGCTGTCCCACAACTCATAAAGCTCGCGCCCGATGGCAAAAGGAATATCATCCACTTTTTCTATGGAAATCAGATAGTCCAGAGGTGAGCCAGGTAGCTTTTTCAAAGGCCATATGCCTGGGGGCAAGATCATCTTTTTCTATTCCGTTTTGTGGTTCAATCCTCGTCTGCCCCATGAGAGTAATCGAGCACGCGGATAACGGTCAAACCGCCTTCTAGTCAAATTTTCATAAGATTTTAACGATGCACTGATATTTTATTGACCAGAACCCTCAAGCATTTCAAGACGAACATCCCTGATCGCTACGGTGGCACCCGCGAATGAATAGGGCATGAGCATATAATCCTCGGGCATTTCTGGCACAAGACTGGCTACGGCTGTAGGTGTGAAATAATTTATTTCGGTCAGGTGCAGCCGTGCTTCTCCATCACCACTCATCAGAATTTCTATCTCAAGGCCCTCATCCGGAACGGCGTAATACCGCCAGCGCCACCATTCGTCCGGCGCCTCGGGCAGGGTCAGTGTCTGGCCGCTAACCTTGGCATCAAGAATATTTCCGGCCGGGGCAAAAAAAAGTGAGAGAGCATCGCCCCGCCCACCGGCCAAAACCCTGAAATGCAAGCGACGCCCGCCAGTCGACATACTGTCGGAAATCATTTGAATTTCGGGGCTTGCCACAGGGGCTGAGGGTGCGGGGGTCAGCCATAAAATATTATCAACCGTAGGCAATAGCAGGGAGAGATTGGCCTCAAGGGGGCTCGCACCCAGAGTCTGCTTGGTCCAGGGATCAATCACCCGCCTTCCCGAGGCCCAGAAACTTTCGCCTGAATTGCCGTCCAGCAGATAAAACAGTTCGACCGGCTGGCGCTCACGCTGGTCAAACCCCCGGCTCAAGGAGACATTGACGATCACCATAAGCCCGATGATGCTGATGGCCACGGGTATCATCCTGGCCTTGCCCTTCCCGGTATAAGCCAGCGCCGGCATAAACAAGCCTGCGGCAATGGCAATAAAAACCATGGTAAGTGCAGGCAGAAACACACCGAGGGCCTGGTGAACAAAATAGCCGAATATGAATATCCAGTAGATGCCCAAAAGCGCCCCAAGCAAAATTATCGCCTGGCTCTTGAAGGTGCTGGGTTCGGAACCGGTTTTCCTGAGCAAATAAAGATGGGCAATGGCGGCAGCCAATAGCGGCCAGGCAAAGAAGAAGCTGGCGGAAATGGAGCAGGCGGAGGCGGAACGGGAGTTCCGCAAAGGCTTGCGGTGGGAGCCGGTGGACTGGCGCATGTATTACAATTATGCCTGGTGGCTGTACGGACAGCAAAAGATTAACGAGGCGCTGGCCGTCGCCCGCGCCGGCGCGACGGACAACTTGGGGCAGTGTTTGGCTCAGGCAAGACACTCGTTGGAAGGAGAATTTGGGCTGGAAACGCTGGAATTGCCGCTGAGCCGCGCCTGCTCGACCGAAGCGTTCTCCCGTCTGGTCTGTCACGTCCTGGCGCATTTGCCGCGGTTTTGGGAAATCCACAACCAGTCGCT
>JACZYI010000197.1 GCA_022571175.1 Pseudomonadota bacterium | reverse complement strand
GCGCACGCAGCAATATGGTCACCGCCATCAGGCGCACGCTTGAAGGCGAACTCAAGACCAATGACCGCCTGCTCCTGTTTGGGGAAGATATTGGCCCCAAAGGTGGTGTGCATGCTGTGACCATGGGTTTGCAGGAAAAATTCGGGCAGAGTCGCGTTTTTGATACCAGCCTTTCGGAGGAAGGGATCATCGGTCGTGCGGTGGGCATGGCGCTGGCTGGGTTGATGCCAGTGCCGGAAATCCAGTTCCGGAAATATGTCGACCCGGCCACCGAACAATTGAATGATTGTGGCACCATGCGCTGGCGCACCAACAATCGCTTTGCAGCACCCATGGTTGTGCGTGTTCCGGTTGGCTATTTCAAATGTGGTGATCCCTGGCACAGCCAGACCAACGAAGTACAATTTGCCCATGCCATCGGCTGGAAGGTTGCCATGCCCTCCAACGCTGAAGATGCTGTAGGGCTGCTGCGAATGTCCATGAGAGGTAACGACCCGGTTATGTTTCTTGAACACAGATCCATGCTGGATACTGCCTGGGCGCGGCGACCCTGGCCGGGGGATGATTATATCCTGCCGTTTGGTCGCGCCAATATAACCCGGGAAGGGGACGAGCTGACCATTGTGGCCTGGGGCGCTATGGTGGAGCGAGCGGAACTTGCGGCCGAAAAATCGGCTGCTAAGGTAGAAGTCATAGACTTGCGAACCCTTATCCCATGGGACAAAGAGGCGGTTTTAAGCTCGGTCAGAAAAACCCACCGCTGCCTGGTGCTGCATGAAGACAATATCACAGCGGGCTTTGGGGCCGAAGTGGTGGCGATCATTATGGCGGAAGCTTTTCTCGATCTGGACGCCCCGGTTGCGCGCATGGCCATGCCGGATGTGCCGAGCCCCCATAATCCAAAATTACTGAACGCGGTGGTTCCTGATGTGGATGATGTGGCGGAAAAAATTTCAGAACTGATAGCATTTTAGATATGAGCAAGATTTAGATATGGGAAAGATTATCGATATTGTAGCGCCTGCCGATCAACAGGAAGGCACCTTTGCGATTTTGAAAAGCTGGCTTAAAGCCGTTGGCGACAGGGTTGAGAATGATGAGCCGGTGGCCGAACTTGAGACCGATAAAGTGGCTCTGGAAATTCCGGCACCCGCCGGTGGCATCCTGACTGAAATCCTGATTGAGGAAGAGGCTGAAGTCACACCCGGTCAGATATTGGCCAGGCTTGAGACTGGTGCTCTTGAGACCGGGGCTCCTGAGACCGGGGCAACGGTCGAGACTTCTGATGAGCCATCCTCAGCCAGTAAAACAGAGTCTCAGGCGGCTATGCTCGAGGCTCAAAAACCGGTTCCGGGAAATGGTGAAGCGCGGCTCAGTCCCGCTGTCCGCAAGTTTTGCCGGGAAAATGATCTTGATGCGTCGCTCATTGTAGGCTCCGGTCGGGGTGGACGTGTGACCCGGGAAGATGTGATTAAATTTCAGGATTCTGGCGGTGCTCAATCACATCCTGCCAGCAGCATTCCGGGCCGAAGCGTTCCCTTCACCTCCATGCGGCGGCGCATTGCAGACCATATGGCTAAATCCGTGGCCACCGTGCCCCATGTGACGGCACTGTTTGAAGCCGACTTGTCGGCCATCATTGAAGACCGTAAAAAGCAAAAACCAGCCTTTGCCAAAAAAGATGTGAAGCTCACCTATACCGCCTATTTTGTGGCGGCGTCAGTGGCCGCACTCCAGGAAGTTCCCGAGGTTAACAGTCGTTACTATCCAGACCATCTTGAGATATTTGATGATTTGAATATCGGTGTGGGTACCGCACTTGGTGAGGACGGCCTGATAGTCCCGGTTATTCATGGGGCTCAGAATCTGGATTTATTTGGCCTCGCATCGGCACTTCAGGATTTGACCGAGCGCGCCAGAGACGGAAAACTCAAGCCTGAAGATGTGCGCGATGGCACCTTTTCCATCTCAAATCACGGCGTCACGGGTTCGCTTCTGGCCACGCCCATCATCATAAACCAGCCCCAGTCTGCTATCCTCGGCATTGGCAAGGTGGAAAAACGTGTGGTGGTGATGGAAGAAGATGATGGGGATAAATTTATCGCCCGGCCCATGGCCTATATCACTTTAACCATTGACCACAGGGTTCTGGACGGTTTTCACACCAATCGCTTTTTGACCAAATTCGTGGAAACCATTGAGAACTGGCACTGAGGAATAAGGGGATTCGCATATGGATTTTGAAAATATACTATTTGAAATCAAAGAGGGTGTGGCGACCATAACATTGAACCGCCCCGAGAAGCTCAACAGTTTCAATGTGGCCATGCATGCCGAAGTGCGCGCTGCCTTTGATGCCATTGAGGCGGACGAAACGGTCCGATGTGTGCTTATCACCGGGGCGGGTCGGGGCTTTTGCGCAGGCCAGGATTTAGGGGATCGCAAAGTGGCCGCAGGCGAGGAGAGTGTTGATCTGGGTGCCACCCTTGAAGAGCATTATAATCCGCTTATCCGCCGCATGGCAGCCCTTCCCCTGCCGATAATATGCGCAGTCAATGGTGTGGCGGCGGGCGCGGGGGCCAATATTGCGCTTGCCTGTGATATTGTTCTCGCCGCAAAAAGTGCCAAATTTATCCAGTCCTTTTGCAAGCTGGGCCTGGTGCCGGATTCGAGTGGCACCTACAGCATGCCGAGGCGGGTGGGACTGGCGCGGGCCATGGGGCTTTCCCTGCTGGGAACGCCCTTGAGCGGAGAGCAGGCTGCTGAATGGGGGCTCATCTGGCAGGCAGTGGAAGATGATGAACTGATGAGTGAAGCCCAATCTCTGGCCCGGCATTTTGCCAGTGCGCCCACAAAAGGTCTGGCGCTTATCAAAAAGGCGCTCCGGGCCTCGCTCGAAAATTCGTTTGATGAACAACTGGACCTGGAGCGGGAGTATCAGCGCGAAGCCGGTATGAGCGATGATTATAAGGAAGGTGTTGCCGCGTTCCTCGAAAAACGGACGCCAAATTTCACCGGGAAATAAAGGAAAACAGGGTACCAACATGCAATTAGAAAATTTTGCCGAAAGCAAATGGGTGGCGGCCAGCGGCGGTTTGGTCGATCTACCGAGTGCCATAACCGGAGATATTATTGCGCAGTCTTCATCTCAAGGGCTCAATTTTGAAGCCATGCTCCACCATGCCCGGACCATTGGCGGGCCCAATTTACGGAAACTGACCTTTCACGATCGGGCCTATTTGCTTAAGGATCTGGCCATTTATCTGAACGAGCGCAAGGACGAACTCTACGACCTTTCTTATGAGACCGGTGCCACCAAAGCAGACGGTGCCATTGATATTGATGGCGGCATTGCCACGGTATTTGTTTTTTCGTCCAAAGGTCGGAGCGAGATGCCCGATGACCAGATCTATATTGACGGTAATCTGGAGATAATCTCGCGCAAAGGCACATTCCTTGGCCAGCATATCGCCACACCGCTCCATGGTGCGGCCATTCATATTAACGCTTTTAATTTTCCGGTCTGGGGCATGCTTGAAAAACTGGCGCCCACATTCCTGTCGTGTTTTCCGGCCATCATCACACCAGCCACCTCCCCC
>JACZYI010000028.1 GCA_022571175.1 Pseudomonadota bacterium | reverse complement strand
TCTTGTTCTTTTTTGGTCAACTTTAAAGAGTCTAGGAGCTTTTTAGCGTCTCGAATTGAAAGAGAAACAAATTGAGAAATGTTTACCCCGTTAGCCCGCCCCGCTTCGCTCGGCGAGGCCGGGGAGTTTAGATATTAGAGTTTAGAGTTTGAGGTTTATCTAAGATAAATCCTCTTGTTTCTCTTGTGTCCCTCAAAATTTACAGCGTAGTGTGTATTGCCATCTCTGTCAGAGAGATAGAATAGATAATCACTCTCCGTTGGCTGGAGCGCCGACTCTATAGACTGGAGTCCGGGATTTGAAATTGCTCCCGGTGGCAGGCCTGGGTATTTATAAGTATTGTAAAGAGAGTCAAACTGTAAATCTTCCAGAGTTAATTGGAAGGTATTTTTACCAATAATGTAAGGAAAGACAGCATCAACTTGCAGAAGCATGCCGAGTTCAATTCTATTCCACAGGATGCCCGCTATCATTTTTCTAGTCTGGCGTGTTCTAGCTTCTTCTTCCAAGAGAGAAGCCATAATTATAATTTCCTCCAAGGAGTGCCCACTCTCTTCAATTTCGAGCATTAGTGGTTCAAGCTTCTGGTCAAAATTTTCCTCCATCTCAAAGATAACTTGTCTGGGTCCAATATTTGGTAAAAAATTATATGTATCAGGGAAAAGAAAACCCTCCTTGCCTTTGGCCAATCTTAAAAAAGTTGCTTCGTCAAAATCAAGAAATTTTAATTTTAAAATCTCTCCAATCTCTGTAATTGTTACACCCTCGGGAAAAGTAATACTGACCGAGTTGATACCATAATCTCCCTTGGCCAACTTTCTCAAAATCATATTGCGCCGAAGCACCGAAAGATAATCAACGAAGAGAATGCCCTCCAGATGATCAATTTCGTGCTGAATACAGGTGGCCAACAAACCCTCGGCCTTCAACAGATGTTCCTTGCCATCATAGTCCAGATGTCTGATATGGCAGGCACCAGGTCGTTCAACCTCGGCATAATACTCCGGCAGTGAGAGGCAGCCTTCTTTATAATTTTCCATCTCATCGCTCTGCCAGACGATTTCCGGATTAACGAAATAACGGGGATCTGGATCTTCCTCGGAACCAGCAATATCAAGGACGATTACCCGTTTGGGGATATTGACCTGAATCGCAGACAAGCCGATGCCGGGAGCAGCATACATGGTCTCAAGCATTTGATCCATCAGGGAGCGGAGTTCATCGTCGACACCATCGACCGGGCTCGATATGACCCGAAGTCTCGGATCGGGGGCCTCTATGATCTTTAATAATGACATTGCCTGTCTTTCTTGTGCTCACTTGTTCCCGGTTCAAACCTTTGATTGACGCCAGTGGACTTACCTAGTCAGTTGGTCGGCGTGCGTCAAGAAGTGCAGAGTTTCTCGGTTCATGATATGGTCTGCGCCAGAGGAGAGAAGCAATGGAAACCATGCTGCCTTGGGTGATATTTTTTGGCCTCCTGATTTCAGGTCTGGTTATTGCTGCGGCCGTTTATTTTCGGCGTGGTCAGGGCTCTGAGCTTGTAGGCCGTCTGGATCAGCTATCGAGCGCAAACATTACAGCGCACTCAGAGTTAGTTAAAACCGTTCAAGAGCGGCTTGATTCAATTAATCAGCGCATGGGCACAAATCTTGAGGCGTCCGCTACCAAAACCGCCAAATCAATCGGTAACCTGGAGCGGCGATTGAAGGTTATAGACAAAGCTCAAGAAAACATGACCTCGCTTTCTAAGGATATTATTGGTCTCCAGAACATTCTGGAGAACAAACAATTGCGGGGCACTTTTGGTGAAATCCAGCTCAATGATCTGGTCTCTGATATTCTTCCTCCAAATGCCTATTCCTTTCAGGAAACCCTCTCCAATGGAAAGCGGCCGGATTGTCTCCTGAAACTTCCGAACCCGCCGGGTTCAATCGTGGTTGACGCTAAATTTCCGTTGGAAAGCTATCGGGCCCTTGAGGCGGCGAGGGGTAAAACTGAAAAAATCAGTGCTGAGCGTGACTTTCGGGATGCTATTTTGACGCATGTAAAGGCCATCAAGGAAAAATATATTATTCCCGGCGAGACAGCAAATTCGGCCTTCATGTTTTTACCCTCTGAAGCGGTTTATGCCGAATTGCACGCCCATTTTGCCGAGGTTGTCGATAAAAGTCACATAGCCAGAGTATGGATTGTCTCCCCGACCACCTTGATGGCAACCCTCACTACCATTCGGGCAGTCCTGAAAGATGTGGAAATGCAGGAGCAGGCGGGTCTGATTCAAGCCGAAGTGGGTAAAATGTTGCAAGATGTTATCCGCTTGGATAAACGAGTGAGCGATCTGGCCAAGCATTTTGAATCGGCGGAAAAAGATATCCATGACATCCAGATATCTACCGGCAAAATATCAAAACGGTCTGTAAGAATCAGGGATGTGGAATTTGATAATCCGGTAGATGAAGAAAATATTTTACCCAGTGAGCCAGCCAAGCCAAGATTAGTGGAATAACTGATCAGATGACGGGTTTGCGTGCTTTAAGTGCCGCGATGAGCGTGCCATCATCCATATAATCGAGCTCTCCACCCACGGGAACACCATGGGCAATGGCGGTTACCTTAACATCAAATTTCTGGAGTTTTTCAGAAATATAGTGGGCGGTGATCTGACCCTCCACAGTTGCATTGGTGGCTAAAATGACTTCTTTCACATTGCTCGCCGCCGCTCGCTCAATCAGTTTATCAATGGTGAGGTCTTCAGGTCTGATTCCGTCCAGTGCTGAAAGGACACCGCCAAGCACATGATACTGCCCCTTATAGGATTGCGCCCGGTCCAGCGCCCAAAGATCAGACACTTGCTCGACCACACAAATGACCGAGCGATCCCGTTTTAGATCGGCACAAACAGCACAGGGATTTGCCGTATCCAGATTGCCACACTCCGAACAGATATCAATATCATCAGCCACCTGCTTCATGGCAGTTGATAAGGGGATCATTTCACCTTCCTTGCGCTTGATCAGGTGCAAAACAGCCCGTCGGGCAGAGCGCGGTCCAAGCCCGGGAAGCTTGGCCAGGGCCTGAATCAGCTGGTCGATTTCAGGGTGATGGGACGACTGCATTCCGGTCCCTCTAAAATGGCATTTTCATGCCCGGCGGCAATGAAAGTCCACCGGTCAGGCTTTTCATCTCTTCCTGAATGCGGGATTCGAGTTTTTCTTTGGCATCATTGTGAGCGGCCGTAATTAAATCCTCAACCACCTCGGCTTCTTCCCTATCAAAAAGTGAAGGATCAATTTTTACCGACTTCATTATGCCTTTTCCGCTTAATCTAACTGTGACCATCCCGGCGCCTGATTGGCCTTCGACTTCAATTAGTTCCAGCTCGGCTTGCATCTCCTTCATTTTCTTCTGCATGCCCTGTGCCTGCTTGAGTATTTGTGACAGATCGGTCATTTCTCATCCTCACTTGAGTGGGTCTCATCATCGGTATTCACTATGGGCTCGATATTGGTAATTTTTGCGCCCGGAAAAGCGGCCAGCAGACTTTCTACAGACGGGTCAGCGGAAAATTTTTCATATAATAATTTATTGGCGGCATCATCCTGGCTTTTCAGAGAGTCCTCGCCGGGTTTTGATTCAATGATAATTTGCCATTCTTCACCGGTCCAGTCTTTGAGACAGGTTTTCATGCGGCTGGCGAGCGTCAACGGCACTTTCCCCAAAGGTGTTATGGCTATGGTGCCCGGCTTATAGGATCTGAGACTGAAGTCATCATGTAGAAATTTAGCAATGACACCCTCTTTTCGGGATTCAAAAAGCTCCACAAGTGCCCTGAAAGAAATGGGCATGGGTTCTGCGGGAATATTGGCTTCATCCGGTTCCTGCTTTAGCGCCAGGAGAGAGGCGCCCCCTGTTGATTGGGCCGTGCTCGGTTGGTTTTTTTCCGATTTTTCCGCCACGGGCACCGCATCAGGAGACCGGGTGGACACAACTGGTGTCCCCGAGTCCGGCGCGTCAAGCTTTGCGTCCGGTTCAGATTTTTCTGTATTTATGGATTTTGGTGCGCTCTGCCCTTTTAGCTCGGCGATAAGGTCAGCCGGTGTGGGCATTTTTGCGGCATAGGCAAGACGGATGGAAACCATCTCGGCAGCGGCCATAGGAAAATCGGCATTTCGGGTTTCCTGAATTCCCTTCAGGAGTATCTGCCAGACGCGGGTTAGCTCTGCCATCTTTAGTTTGTTCGCTAAATGGAGCCCACGCTCTTTTTCATCTTCTGAAACAAGGACGCTGGACCCGGCATCTGGTGAAACTTTCAGTCGCGTGATCCAGTGTGTGACTTCGGCGAGGTCTTTCAGCAGCACAGCGGGGTCTGCGCCAAGTTCATATTGATCCTGCATAATATTAAGGGCGGGTTTAATGTCACCAGAGAGCAAATTCTCGAAAAGATCCATAATCCGGGAGCGATCTGCCAGACCAAGCATACCACCTACCTGCTCTGCCGTGACATCTCCTCCGCTGTGGGAAACGGCCTGGTCAAGCAGGGACAAGGCATCCCGAACCGAACCTTCGGCGGCGCGCGCAATCAAGGCCAACGCGTCTTCGTCAATTTTTACCTTCTCAGAGGCAACAATTGATTTTAAATGGGCTATAAGTTTATCCGCAGGCACCCGTCTCAAATCAAAGCGCTGACAACGGGAAAGAACCGTGATGGGTATTTTCCGTACTTCGGTCGTGGCAAAAATAAATTTCACATGCGGTGGGGGTTCTTCAAGGGTCTTGAGGAGCGCGTTAAAGGCATTTTTGGTCAACATATGGACTTCGTCCACGATATAGATTTTGTAACGCGCTGATACGGGGGCATATTGCACGCTGTCAATAATCTCCCGAATATCATCGACACCGGTCCTGCTCGCCGCATCCATCTCCAGAATATCCACATGCCGTGAGGCTGCAATTGATATGCAGTTATCGCAGATGCCGCAGGGGTCTATGGTAATATTTCCGCTGCCGTCCTTGCCCGTGCAATTTAAGGCTTTAGCGATCAGTCTGGCAGTTGTGGTTTTGCCGACTCCCCTGACTCCCGTCAGAACAAAGGCATGCGCGATTCGATCTGCCTTGATGGCATTTGCCAAGGTCTGAACCATTGGTTCTTGGCCAATAAGTTCTGAAAAGGTCTGTGGGCGGTATTTACGTGCCAGAACCTGATATTCACCCACTTTGTCTTTTTCTTTGCCCGCCATAAAATATCTCATGCCCCAAACAAGAATAAGATGACCATATCAAAAAAGGGGCTCGATCACCCGATTTTTTTAGAGCGGAAAGGAGAAGGGCAACGACCCAAAGAAATCTCGTTACGGCTGCTTCCTCCCGGATCTGACCGGATTGGCGAGGTCTTTACCCGCGCCCAACTCCCGGGACCATATATGTTCGATTTTGCTGATGGTTTCAAGTGTTTGAAGTGCACTAATGAACCCATCTATTCTCCAGGGTAATCTCGCTTCAGAAAACCCTGAAATCGGGGGACTCATTGATTTTGCTGAAATATTTTCGAGTCTGACAATGATTCACGCTTCGTCCATCTGGAGAGGGTATGAATCAGAGACTAAAGCTGGCCCGATTCGGCTTGCATTTACCATCCCCGCACGGGTACTCTCCGCGCGAAATTTCCGGGCCCCGCGAATTTTCCGGGCCGCGCGAATTTTCTCGAGTTGGCCCATCGCTTTAGCCAGGTGTCTCAAGGAGCAACTATCATGGACTCGTTTGAATGGAATAAAATTGTCGCTGTTTCTTTGGCGGGTATATTGTTGTTTGTGCTTCTGAACATTACCGCAGAAAGTTTGTTTGAAATTCATGACCCTGAACAGAAAGCCTATATTGTTGAGGGGTTCACGGCACCTGTGGAAGATGTAGTTGAGGAAATCATTTCTGATCTGCCTAGCCTGGCTATCTTGCTGGCCAGCTCAAATCCTGATCAAGGGGAGCGGGTTTTTAAGCGATGTCAGGCCTGTCACACAATAAACCAGGGCGGTGCAGCACGTGTGGGGCCCAATTTATACAATGTTATGGGCTCTGTGGTGGGGTCAAAAGAGGGGTATAATTTTTCCACTGCTCTTGCCGAATATGATACTCCATGGACTTTTGAACTGATGGACGTCTGGTTGGAAAGCCCATCGGCGGCGATTCCCGGAAATCGCATGGGCTTTGCCGGTCTGAAGAATGTAGCGGATCGTGCGGCACTTTTGCTTTATATGCGCGGGCAAAGTGACAATCCGCAGCCTTTGCCCAGCGAATAACCTGCTCGAATTATTTATTTAGAATTTTGGCCGTCGAACCGAGGTGATTGGTTCTTCATGTTGTTGCGCCAAGCGTTTGATGACCGCCTCAAGTGGCTCAACGACGGTTTTCATATGATAGGCATTGGCATGAATGATTTTGACGTCAGTTTCCATAATGCCCACATGACCCGGGAAAAAGACCAAATCACCCCGCTGGAGTCCTACTGGAGCAGTGCCACTGCTGCCCGTCAATTCTACACCCACCGATTGTTCTTGCAGGTCCGTATCCCGGGGAATGTTCTGACCCGCCATCCTGGCGATAATTTGTATCAGTGCGCTGCAATCAAGCCCTCTTGAGCTGCATCCGCCCCACAAATAGGGACTGCCCAGAAATGTTGTTGCTGTATGGATCATGTCACTTTTATAGCTGAGCGGGTGCAAATGCTCAAAAAATACCCAGCCCTGGTTTTCCAGTTCCACATATCCAACCCTTTCAGACTTTTCCTCAATGGACAGAGAAGCACCCATTGGAAGCCAGGAGCGAATCGGTGATTTTAAATCAGGAGCTTCATAGATATGCGTAGCAGGAACCGAGACCAGGAAGTTGGGCGTCGAAGTGGTCGAAGTGAGCGATTCCGTCGGTACATACCCAACATAACCATCCCGTAACCCCTGTCCCCAGGACCACCCATTTTTTTTCTCAAACTCGTCAAATTCATCTCCATAAAGAAGCTGACTTGAAAGTTGACTGGAAGGGTCTGGCGATGAATGCAGGGGCGCAAGCGATGTGGTTACAGTGCAGCGAAGCGGTTCCACAAATCGGTCTGCCCGGACTTTGCCCTTGAGTGAGACTGATGCAATATCGCTGCGAGCGGGCAACAATCTCGGGTCAGTATTGTTTGTAATCTCAGTCATTTTGAAATCAGTTGGCTTGCCTCTGAAAATGGTCTTCCAGCCAGGCATAGATCGCCCGCAAGGCCATAGCCTCTCCGCCCTCAGGCCGACCGGACCGGTCTTTTTGATTCCAGCCAAAAATATCAAAATGGGCCCAGGTCTTGGCCTGTGACACAAAATTTTGCAAAAACAGTGCCGCCGTAATTGACCCGGCGAAGGCGGAACTGGAAATATTATTCAAATCCGCCACTTTACTATTTAGGTCATCATCATAGCCAGACCAGAGCGGCATGCGCCAAAGAGGGTCTGAGTGGTCTTTGGCGAACTTGGCAAGATCCTCCGCAAAGGCATCGTTATTAGTGTAAAAAGCAGGAAGGTCAGGGCCCAGTGCTATGCGGGCGGCTCCGGTCAGGGTAGCAAAATCGATCAGATAATCGGGTTTTTCTTCATCGGCGAGGACAAGAGCATCCCCAAGCACCAGGCGCCCTTCCGCATCGGTATTTCCAATTTCGATGGTTTTGCCGTTTCGTGCAGTCAAAATATCACCGGGTCGATAGGCATTGCCCGCAACACTATTTTCAACTGCCGGGATAAGAACACGCAGCCGAATCGGCAAATCCATCCACATAATCGCATATGCTAGGCCCAATACGGTTGCGGCCCCGCCCATATCCTTTTTCATCAGCCGCATTCCCGCAGCCGATTTCAGGTCAAGTCCGCCGGTATCAAAACAGACACCTTTGCCCACCAGGGTAATTTTTGGAGCATGCTTTTGGCCCCACTGCAAATCTATCAAACGAGGAGGATCTTCCGCTGCGCGTCCAACCGCGTGGATGAGCGGGAGATTAGCTTTAAGCAAATCATCGCCTGAAGTGATTTGAATTTTCGCATCAAATTGTCTGGCCAGATTGCTCGCTGCTTTTGCAAGAGCCGTTGGCCCCATGTGATTGGGCGGGGTATTGATAAGGTCTCGGGTCAGAGTGATACCGGTTAACAAGGCCTCGAGTTTTTTGGTTGGGACAGATTCCTCCAGTATTAATATTTTTTGCTTTGGTTCGCCCGCTGAATTTTTGTAAGACGAATATTCATATTGGGCGGCTCCCCATCCGAACGCGGCCTGAAACATCTGATGATCATTTAATTTGCTTTCAATCCTGAAACTGCCAGTGGGGAGAAATTTTGGTAAACTGGCAAAAGTCCAGGGACTGTCGAGGCAATCATGCGATTTTCCAAGACCCAACAAAACCTTGTCCGCCTGGCCGTTTTTGTCGGGAAATATAATGAAGGTACCGGACGCGCCTTCAAAATTATTGGCTTGCACCCAGTTTTTTTGCCGGTCATTTGCGCCTGCCAGCCACCGATCCAGCTCTTGACGCGTTACCAGCCGGATGGGAATTGCGTTTTTCTTGTCTCTTTTGGTGAAACTCTGATCAAAATTAAAACTGGGCAAGGTTTTTGCTCCTAAACGGGATTATTCGCATAATGCCATAATCTTATTGCCTTGCACAAACAAGGCACGCTGCAGATGGTGTTAAAGATTTGATAGGTCTGGCGGAGCGAGAGGGATTCGAACCCTCGAAGGGCTTGCACCCTTACACGCTTTCCAAGCGTGCGCCTTCAGCCACTCGGCCACCGCTCCATTTCTAGACCCACCCCATTAGTATAATTGCAAAGGCGACGGGCACTATAGCCTTGAACCCACAAGACACAAGTAGCTTCAGGGCGCTAATTGTCGTCCATCTTCAGCGCTTGGATAAAGGCGTCATGAGGTATATTTACCTTGCCGAAGCTGCGCATACGTTTTTTGCCCTTTTTCTGTTTATCCAAAAGCTTACGTTTTCTGGATACATCTCCGCCATAGCATTTGGCCGTCACATCCTTCCTCATAGCTGAAATTGTTTCACGGGCAATAATTTTTCCGCCAATCGCCGCCTGCACCGGGATCTTGAAAAGAGCCCTTGGAATCAGAGCCTTCAGGCGCTCGCAAAGCATACGCCCTCGGGCTACTGATTGGTTTCTGTGGATCATCATTGAAAGTGCGTCCACAGGTACGCTATTGACCATGATTGATACTTTGACGAGGTCTCCCACCCGATAATCATCAAATTGATAATCGAAACTGGCATATCCCCTGGAGATGGATTTTAAGCGATCATAAAAATCGTAAACCACTTCATTGAGAGGCAATTTATAAACCAGCATTGCTCTGGAGCCCACATATGTGAGTTCCTTTTGTTCTCCGCGCTTGTCTTGGCAGAGTTTGAGCACTGCGCCTAAATAGTCATCGGGCACCAGTATGGTGGCCTCAATCCATGGTTCCTCAATATGATCAATATGGACCGGATCTGGCAAATCAGCAGGATTATGAAGTTCAATAATCTCGCCATTATTATGATGAATACGATAGACCACACTGGGTGCAGTGGTAATAATATCCAGATCAAATTCGCGGTACAGACGCTCTTGAATAATTTCGAGATGGAGCAAGCCAAGAAAGCCGCAACGAAAACCAAAACCTAACGCAGCGGAGGTCTCAGGTTCATAAGTAAAGCTTGCATCATTCAATCGCAATTTCTTGAGGCTGTCCCGTAATCGCTCGAATTCAGCCGAATCGGCGGGGAAAAAGCCGCAAAAGACTACGGATTGCATAGGTTTGAACCCGGGCAGTCTAGATGAGGTTGGGTTTTTCTTGTCTGTAATTGTGTCTCCTACCTGTGTGTCAGCGACTTCTTTTATGGCAGCGGTAAAAAAGCCAATTTCACCAGGGCCGAGACAATCAACAATCTTGATTTTAGGAGTGAAAACGCCCACGCGTTCTACCAGATAACTGGATTTGGCAGCCATCATATTGATATGCATGCCTTTTCGAATTTCTCCATCAATCATTCTTACCAGAACGACTACGCCCAGATAGGGGTCATACCAACTATCGACGAGCAATGCTCTAAGTGGACCCTTATGATCGCCCTTGGGAGGGGGTATGAACTGAATGATGGCTTCCAGAACTTTATTTACCGACTGCCCGGTTTTGGCAGAGATTTCTACCGCGTTAGAACCATCGATACCAATCACATCCTCTAATTGTTTTCGCACTCGTTCAGGATCTGCGGCGGGCAAATCAATCTTATTTAAAACAGGTATGATTTCGTGGTCATTGTCAAAAGCCTGATAAACATTTGCCAAAGTCTGGGCTTCCACACCCTGGCTGGCGTCAACAACAAGAATTGATCCTTCGCAGGCAGCCAAAGATCGTGACACCTCATAACCAAAATCCACATGGCCAGGGGTATCCATTAAATTGAGAATATAAGTTTCGCCATCGGGAGCTTTATAATTCAGTCGGACTGTCTGAGCCTTGATGGTGATGCCTCGTTCGCGCTCCAGTTCCATGGTATCAAGCACCTGATCGCGCATTTCCCGCTCAGGGAGGCCACCGCAAAGTTGAATCAACCTGTCGGCCAGAGTGGACTTGCCGTGGTCAATATGAGCGATGATTGCAAAATTTCGAATATGTTTAAGGGCCGCCATGGCGGGTATGTATCACCCTCACCCGGTTCGGCCAAGAGGATTGGGCGATGGATGCTTAAAAGAAATTACCAGTCCGACATCATCCGACTTTTTTCTTCGTTTTTGTACCCAAGAATACGGACCAGTTTTAAGCTGCCAGATTTCAATAATTTGCTCCTCAGAGCCCAGATTTCGGCTTCCTTCACGAGCTTGTCTACCAAATCGCTTGAGGTTTGTTTCATCAATCCGGTTACGATGGCATCGGCCCCGGCCCATGCCTGGGTTATCAATTTGCACTGATTATCTGAGATATCTTCATTAACACGGACGCTGAATCCAGCGGATTGCATCAAATCGACAAGTTCTTCCTGTGTCACGGGACAGGGTGTTGAAGGTTCAGCTTCTTTCCACTCGCGATAAACCGCCTCTCCGACGACACTCTCCGAGCCCAAAACATAATCAGTCATCAAGAAAAGGCCCTCTGGTTTCATCCATTCGTAGGAGAGATCAAGAAGGCGTTTTTTGTCATGAACTGCAAACAGAGCCTCCTTGGCAAAAGCCCGGTCAAATTTTCGATCAAAATTTTTGATGGTTTCAGGTTCATAGTGATGGAGCTCTGCCTTGCCGGTCAGCCCCGCCAGTTTGGAAAGTTCATTTCCCGCCTTGACCAATGCGGGTGAGCATTCATAACCGGTTATCCAAACACCAAATTTTTCGGCCAATGTACGAGCCGGACCTCCTAACCCAGCACCCAATTGCACCATAGTCATTTTGGGTGTGAGGCTGAGTAATTTTGAAATCGAAACCACATACTCTGAACTTCCAGGACTGCAATAGCCCTTACCCCATATCCTTTTGGCAATTTCGATTCGGTCCTCGTCCCAAGTGTCGAAAAGTTGGTCATCCGAGGTAAGTTTGATGTCAATTTTGGACTCGTCATTGTCTTCTGCCTGCTGTGCTTCATTTTGTTCAGAATACAAAGCAACATACTCCTCCTGGTCAAACCCTTCCCACCATGCGCGCAGTTTTAGTTTGAACGGAACTTTTTCAATTATTTTTGCATCCCCGCTATGCATCTACTTTCCCTTGAAGCTAAATCACATCCAACATTTCGGCTGAAACATTTCGCAATGCATAACTGGCCGCTTTGTTGTTTTGTCCCAAATACACAGCAAATCCATCGTCTGTCTGTCTGATGACCTTGCCGTCAAGTGTGCCTATTTTTCCATCTACCAGAATCACTTCATCTCCTGTTTCTGGCCTCAAATCCGAAATAAGATATACCCCGCCAAAAGAGATATTTTTTATAACAACTTCATACCGTTGCTCGTTGACCTCTATTAACCCGGGTCGCAAAACCGAAATTCTGTTTGAACGCTTTTTCAAATTCTCAACCATTACTTGGCACCTATGTGACGCATAGAGAGAGCCGCGAATCGCCAACATGTTGACGATTCCTATGCCAATGATGGGGTGCAAATGGTAAATATGACGTTAGTTTCGGAGCGTCGCCCCGGTTGATTTGCAAACCGCAGTGACGATTCGGTCCGAAATCGAGTCGATTTCGCTGTCAGTCATGGTTTTTTCGGCGGGTTCCATCACCACACTAATTGCGATAGATTTTTGACCTGGCTTGAGACCGGTGCCTTCAAACAGATCAAATATCCTGACTTCTTTAATAAAGGTCTTGTCCGCCGTGCGGGCAGCCGTCAGGATAGCATCTGCGGATACCGACCGCTCAACCAAAAAAGCAAAATCCCTCGCTACAGACTGTAAATTTGAAGCCTCAAGTGGTGGTTTTGTTGGGTGTCCCGATTTCCGCGATTTGGGAATGTTATCGAGAAATACTTCGAACCCTGTCATGGGAGCCTGCACGCCCATTTTTTTCAAAATTCCGGGATGAATTTCACCAAAGTTGGCAAGGATGGTTTTTGGGCTCAGTCTGATCGTTCCCGATCGACCAGGATGATACCAGGACGGGGCATCCCCCATAGTTACAAGTTTTTCTATCGGTGCAGAGGCTGCATCCAGGGCCGCAAGGGCGTCCGATTTGGCATCGTAAAGATCGATCTCCCGGGAGGCATGTTTCCAGTGGCGGCGGTTTTTCTGGCCAGCTCTTATGCCCGCGGCTACCATTTTCTGGCCATCCGGTTCGGTCGATTCATATTGTGGCCCCACTTCAAACAAGGCGATGCTGGTAGCCCCTCTGACCGCGTTATTGTCAGCAGCAGTTATCAGATTAGGGATAATAGTGGGGCGCATAACATCAAGGTCCGAACTGATAGGATTTTCGATTTTAAGAATGTCATTCCCGCCAGAAAATAGTCTGGCCTGAAACGAGGGTATAAATGACCAGGAAATGCATTCGAATAATCCTTCTGCAGCAAGCCGCCGCTTGACGGCTCTGGCCCTGATCTGTTGAGTTGTTAAAGTTTTCTTTCCAACGCCAGAGATGTCAGAGAGTCGCACGGCAGGAATTTTATCGTAGCCATAAATGCGAAGAATATCTTCAACCAGATCAGCCTCTCCAACTACATCTGAGCGCCAACTGGGAACCAGGATTTCATATTTATTTTTAACTGGCTGATATTTGTAGCCAAGCGAGGTCAGGATATTCAGGCATTCTTTTGCGCCCAGATCAATGCCGCCGAGAGACTTGACGCGCTCAGGCCTGAAAAGAATTTTCTTTTCCGGAGTTGGAATTTTTCCGGCCAGAATTACCTCGCTGGCTTGGCCCCCGCAGAGATCAAGAATAAGTCCGGTGGCCAGCTCAATGCCCGGTAAAATAAATTCAGGATCAACCCCTCTCTCAAAACGATATCGAGCATCACTTTCGATACCCAATCGGCGCCCGGTCATGGTCGTTCTTACGGGATCGAAGATCGCGCATTCCACAAAAACATCAGTGGTGTTATCAGAACAGCCGCTCAATTCGCCACCCATAACACCGCCTAAATCCTGAACGCCCCTGTCATCTGCGATCACACAATCTTCAGCACTTAAGGTGTAAGACTTGCCGTCGAGACCCTGAAATTTTTCACCTTCCTTGGCCAGTCTCACACGAACAGCCCCCGTCAGCTTGGCGACGTCATAAACATGCAGTGGTCGACCCCGATCAAAGGTAATAAAATTTGTAATATCAACCAGGGCTGAGATAGGCCTGAGGCCGATGGCGCGCAATTTGTCCTGAAGCCAGCGGGGACTAGGGCCATTCTTTATATCCTTTATCAGTCGTCCAGCAAAGGCCAGGCAGGCATCCCCATGGTCCTTGTCCAGTTCCAGAGTCACTTCAATGGGGCATTTGAATTTGCCTTCGACGGGTTTGGGTTTTCGATCTTTCACTTTACCCATACCCGCGGCGGCCAGATCACGTGCTATGCCTGAAACGCCAAGACAGTCCTGCCGGTTGGGGGTGATGGCAACATGGATTATAGGGTCATTCAGCCCTGCAAATTCCGTGAAAGCTGTGCCCACCGGTGCATCCCCTGCCAACTCGATGATCCCCTCATGTTC